>NZ_JBLLEB010000050.1:0-28377 GCF_047690175.1 Roseomonas sp. BN140053
CGCAGGTCCTCCGACAAGGTCTTCGCCATCGCCGCTGGCCTCCAACCCCAGCCAGCAGCTTGAATCAGATTGCCCCCGAGCCGGGCAAGCCCTCTGATTCGGTTCGCTCGGAATCTGCTCTAGGCAGATTCTGAAAGCGGTTGCCGATATAGGTTGCCCGGAGACCTTCGAGCGGCGTCGAGAGACCTTCGAGGCACGCTGCCCGGCGGACGACCGCGATGAGCCGTTCCGCTTCGTCGCTTTGGTCGGCGAAGTAGTAGCGGACTTCAGGTCGCTGCGCGTCAGGGTTGCGGGCGCGAATATCCTCTATGGGCGCGCGATTGAAGCCGGGCTCCAGAGTTGCGGCACGTTCCAGGATACGGCGGGCAGCGTCGCGGTCGGCACCCTGGACAATCTGTGTGAAGACAAGCAGGCGGGCGGCGCCAACTGCCGGCGGCCCCAGCTCGGGGCAAGATCCGGCCGTTGGCGGCACGGCTGGCACGGTGGCAGCCGCGGCGGGGGCCGGCACTGGCGTGTCCGGGCGAGCCGCCGGAAGGGCAAGGCGCAGGTCGCGAGCCCGTTCGCAACCGGCCGGCACGCCGTCCTCGAGCCGGTCGAGTATGTCGTCCCATCTGGCCTGGACAGCGGGCTCGCGCATGACCCGCTCCGACAGATTCACACGGACGGCACGAAGGATCGCGGCGGCCTCGGCCGGGGGGAAAAGGCCGATAACCGTGTTGGCGATCAGCTCGACCCCTGGGCGGTCCTGCTGTCCCGCGGCACGGACCTGCTCGCGGGTGAAATCCGCAACGCGCATGCCGAGTTCAACACAGTGGATGCTGCGTTCCGCAGCCAGCCGCCGGACCTCGGCCTCTTCCCGCTGAGCAGCCTGTTCCGCCGCAGCGGCGGTGCGCTTCTCCGACTCCCTGCGCTCAATTTCCGTGCGCTCGGCCTGCTCGCGGCTGGCCACGTACCCGTTCAGAAGGCTCATCCCGCTCACGACGACCGCGGCGATGGAGACGAGCGCACTGGCATGCCGATTGAGCAAGCGGTTATCGTTGCGAAGCTTCGGGACTTCGACCTCGAGCTTGGTGACTTCCGCCTGGAGCTTGCGCCTTTGCAGCGTCTCCGTGTCCACGGGTGGAACACGATCGTCCGGTCCGTCGCTCATTCCCTGCATCCGCGTCGGCGAGACGCGAAGGATTGTTTCGCCTCAGCAGCAAAGCAAGCGAAAGCCGCGTAAGGACCTGATCACCACCAGCCGGCCACCGGCAATGGTGGCAATAACCGGGGCACCGAACAGGCCTCCGCGCGCCCGTCGCGGTCTGGCCGGCCGGCGAAGCGCGGGCTAGGGACGCGGGCATGGCATTCGGCATCCGCAGCGGCGTCGAAACCCGCGCCGCCGTGCCGGCGGATGCGGCCGACCTCGCGCGGCTGCTGCACCCGCTGGACAACACGCTCACCACCCGCGACGTCGCCGAGCGGCTGGAAGCCCTGGCGCGCCACCCCGAGGGCGCCGTGCTGGTGGCGGCGGATTACGGCCCGGTGGTGGGGGTGATCGCCCTGCGCTGGTCCGCCGTGCTGCAGCAGGCGCGTCCGGCGGCCTGGATCACCACCCTGGTGGTGGACGACCGGGAACGCCGCCGTGGCATCGGCCGCATGCTGATCAAGGTGGGCGCGCAGGCGGCCCGGGCTGCGGGCTGCGACACGCTGGACGTGGTGGCGCTGCCGGAGGAGGACGGGCAGCTGTTCCTGCGTGCCCTGGGCTTCACCCCGGCGGGCCAGGGCTTCTCGCGTTCCCTGCGCAAGCGCGCCGCGGGCGGCTGAACTGGCGGCCCCGGGCCGGGCCGGCCACCGGTCGCGCCTTCTGCCGCGTCAGCCCGGCCGGCCCGTCCGGGCCAGCGCCGCTTCCAGGGCGGCACCCAGCCCGAGGGTCGGCACCCCCGGCGCAGCATTGCCCCGCTCCGCCGCCCGCCCTGCCCCGCCGGCCACCGCCGCTTCCACCAGGCAGTCCAGGCTGTCCAGCACCGGCACTGCCACCCGCGCCGATACGGCTGGCCCCAGCCCCGCCAGCCCGGCCCCGCCCAGCACCACTGCCCCCGCGCCTTCGGCCACCGCATCGGCCGCCGCGCGCGCCAGCAGTTCGGCCGCCGCCCCGGGATCGCGCGCCAGGGCATCGCCGGCCGGCGGCACCGCGCGCACGATCACCCGCTCCGGCCCGTGGCCCAGCAGCAGGGCGAACTCCTCCAGCATCGGCACCCAGCCCGCGCCGCCGGTCAGCAGCGCCACCCTTGGTGCCAGTCGCAGCGCGGCGAGGATGCTGGCCTCGGCCATGCCGTGCACGGGCAGGCCCGACAGCTCGCGCGCTGCCCAAAGGCCGGGATCGCCGAAGCAGGCCAGCGCCACGGCATCCACCGACGCCGCGTGTTCCGCCACCGCGTCCAGCACGGCATGCGCGGCCACGGTTGCCGCGGCCCGGCTGGCGACGTAGCGCGCCCCGAAGCGCGCCGTGGCCGGTACCAGCGTGACCTCCCGCGCGCCAAGGCGCTCCAGCGTCGCCGCGGCATGGCCGCGCATCCGCTCGGTCATGGCGGGGTCGGTGTTGCCGTTGAGCAGGAGCAATCGCATCGCCTTCCATCCTGCACCGCGATGGCCGCCGCGCGAAGCGTGGGCGTTGCGGCGGGTGGCTCACGAGAGGGCGCTGCCCCCTCGCGCTCCCTCGCCAGGAAACTGAGTTTCCTGGACCTTCCGTTCGTAAAAGAACGGCGCTGGCGGATAGGGTGTCACTTCGCGGCGGCTACGCCCACGAAGTGACACCCTATCCGCCAGCGCCAACTCACGGCGGGGTCCGGGGACCTACGAGGTCCCCGGCGGGAGGGTGTGGGAGGGCAGGGCCCTCCCGCGGACCACTCGGCGCAACCATCACCGCTCCGGCAGGCAGGCTGCCGCAAGCAGGGCGAAGGCGCGCGCCCGGTGGCTGATCGCGTGCTTCCGGTCAGGGTCCATCTCGGCGAAGGTTTCCGTCTCGCTTTCCGGCACGAACATCGGGTCGTAGCCGAAGCCACGGCTGCCGCGGGGTGGCCAGACCCAGTGGCCGGGTGCCTCGCCCAGGAAGCCTTCCGAATGGCCGTCCGGCCAGGCCAGCACCAGCGCGCAGGAGAACCAGGCGCGGCGGTCGGGGAAGTCGCGGGCCCGGCGCTCCACCTCCGCCATGGCGTGGGCGTAGTCGCGGCTGCCATCCGGGCGCGTGGCCCAGTCGGCGGTCCAGACGCCCGGGGCGCCGTCCAGCGCGGCGACGGAAAAGCCGGAGTCGTCGGCCAGCGCCACCAGCCCCGTGGCCCGCGCCGCGGCGTGCGCCTTGATGCCGGCATTGCCGAGAAAGCTGGTCTCGGTTTCCGCGGGCTCAGGCAGGCCCAGCGCGCCGGCGCCCACCACCTCCAGCCCCCAGGGGGCCAGCAGCGCGGCGTTCTCGCGCAGCTTGCCGGCATTGTGGGTGGCGATTACCAGCTTCGTGCCGGGCTCCAGGCGGCGGCTCGCTCGGGCCGCGCCGCCCGCGGCCGGATGGCCCGGCGCGCTCATGCCAGCCCCACCGCGGCGCGCTGCGCGGCGAAGAGCTCCGCCGTGCCGCCCCGGGCCAGGGCGAGCAGGGCCTGGAACTGCGCGTCGGCGAAGGGCTCGCCCTCGGCGGTGGCCTGGATCTCCACGATGCCGCCGCTGCCGGTCAGCACGAAATTGGCGTCGGCCTGGGCGGCGCTGTCCTCGGGGTAGTCCAGGTCCAGGATCGCCTCGCCTTCCCACAGCCCGGCGGACACCGCGGCCACCTGCGCCGGCAGCGGGTCGCGGGCCAGGATGTTCATGCGCCGGCAATGGGCGAAGGCGCCGTGCAGCGCCACCCAGGCGCCGGTGATGGCGGCGCAGCGGGTGCCGCCATCGGCGCACAGCACGTCGCAGTCCAAGGTAATCGTCATCTCCCCCATGGCGGCGCGGTCGGTCACCGCGCGCAGGGACCGGCCGATCAGCCGCTGGATCTCCTGCGTCCGGCCGGACTGCTTGCCGCGGGCGGCCTCGCGGTCGCCGCGGCTGTGGGTGGCGCGGGGCAGCATGCCGTATTCCGCCGTCACCCAACCCTTGCCCGATCCGCGCAGGAAGGAAGGCACGCGCCCTTCCACGCTGGCAGTGCAGAGCACCTCCGTGTCGCCCATGCGCACGAGGCAGGAGCCCTCGGCATGGCGGGACACCCCGGGTTCCAGGGACACGCGCCGCAGGGCGTCGGGGGCACGGCCGGAAGGGCGCGGCATGGTGTTTTTCCTCGCGAAGGGGCTGGAGGGATCGTCGCCGCGGCCGGGGGTGTCAACGGTGCGCCGCCCCGGCCTGCCGCGGTTTTGAAGCCGTGGCACGGCGCGGGGCCACGGGCGACATTGACCCCGCCCGGGAGCAAACTTACCTTTCCTGCGTGCAAGACTGGCCATCCGCGCCCCGCGGGGGCGCTTCCCTCCGGACCCCGGCCGGAACCTCCTTTGCCGGGACGCTGGAACAGCTGGACGGCCGCAGCGCGGCCATCCTGCGCCAGATCGTGGAACTCTACGTGGAAACCGGCGAGCCCGTCGGCTCCCGCACCCTGTCGCGCCGCCTGCCCGTGGCCCTGTCGCCGGCCACCATCCGCAACGCCATGGCCGACCTAGAAGAGGCGGGGCTGCTGTTTGCCCCCCACACCAGCGCCGGCCGCCTGCCCACCGAGCGCGGGTTGCGCCTGTTCGTGGACGGGCTGCTGCAGACCGGCGCGCTGAGCGACGAGGAGCAGGAGGCCATCGCCGCCCATTGCGCCGCCTCCGGCCGCTCGCTGCAGGACACGCTGAGCGAGGCGGGGCGGATGCTCTCGGGCCTGGCGGGGGCGGCGGGGCTGGTGCTGGCGCCCAAGACGGAAGCCGCGGTGCGGCACATCGAATTCGTGGCGCTCGGCCCTGGCCGCGCCCTGGTGGTGCTGGTGGGCGATGGCGGCCAGGTGGAGAACCGGGTCATCGAGGTCCCCGCCGGCCTGCCCGCCAGCTCCCTGGTGGAGGCCACCAACTACCTCAACACCCGCCTCAACGGCCGCACCCTGGACGAGGCGCGCTCGGCCGTTTCGGCGGAGATGGCGGACAACCGCACCGCCCTGGACGCGCTGACCGCCCAGGTGATCGAGGCGGGGCTGGCCACCTGGGCCGGCGGCGGCGGCGGCTCGCTGATCCTGCGCGGGCAATCGCGGCTGCTGCAGAACCTCGACCATGCCGCGCGCATCGGCGAGATCCAGGGGCTGTTCGACCGGCTGGAAGCGCAGGAAACCATGCTGCACCTGCTGGACCTCGTGCAGCGCGGCGAGGGGGTGCAGATCTTCATCGGCGCCGAGAGCGGCCTGTTCGACGCCGCCGGCCTGTCCATGATCGTGGCGCCCTTCCGCAACGGGCAGGAGCGCATCGTAGGGGCGGTGGGCGTGGTGGGCCCCACCCGCATCAACTACGGCCGCATCATTCCCGTGGTGGACTACACGGCCCGCGTGATCGGGCGCCTGCTGGGCTGAGGCCCGGGGGAGCCGGAGCGGGCCCGCGGGGTTCCGGCCGAGACGCTCAGCGCCGGACGGTTCCCGATGCTGGCGGGGCGCTGACCCGCCGCGTTTCCTCACCGCCTTCGCCGGCCGTTTCCTGCCTCACCCCGACATTGACCGGCGGCTTGCCGCGCATGGCCGTGCCGGCCGGGGCCGCACCGCCACCGGCAGAATCCGTGCCCGGACCGATGGCGTCGCGCGAATCCTGCGACAGATCGCTCCCGGTGGGGTGGGACGGCCGAGCTCCATCGCCGGAACTGCCGGGCTCGCTGCCCGGGCCCTTGTTTGCCATGTCGCGCCTCCTCCGGTCCGGGAAGGCAACGCGGGCCCGGGGCGTGGGTTTGTGACCTCGGGCGGGTGAACGCCCCCGCGACCCATGGGGCACGCGGGGCAGGGATGCCGGCGGATACGTGGCGGACGACCTGTAGCTAGCTACATGACTGCGGACATGACCATCGATGAAGAATTCGTGCTGGAGCTTCGCCGGGTGTTCCACAAGTGGCGCACGCGTTGCGATACGGAGATGCGGTCGGCCGGCATGACCCTCGCCCGGGCGCGCACCCTGGCCCTGCTGCAGGAGGAAGGCGGCATCATGCAGCGCGACCTGCTGGCGCAGCTGGCGGTGGAGCATTCCACCCTGGTCCGGCTGCTGGATGCCCTGGAGGCGCAGGGGCTGATCCGGCGCGAGCCGGTCTCGGGCGACCGCCGCGCCAACCACGTGTCCCTGACCCCTGCCGGTCAGCCCGTGGCGCGGGAGGCCCTGGCGTTGCTGGAGCGGCTGCGGGCCGTGGCCCTACGCGCCATCCCGCCCGACGACCTGCACGCCGCCGTGCGCGTGCTGCACGCGATCTCCAGCAACCTCGACCGCGGCCATGCCGCGGCGGTGCCCGCGGCATGAGCGGCCGCACCGGGACGGCGGTCCCCTCCGCCCCCCCGCCCGGCGCGCCGCCGCCGGCCCCGCCGATCACGCTGCTGCGCTTCGTGGCGTATTCGCTCGCCTCCCTGATCCTCGGGCTGACACAGGGGCTGGGCAACAACATCGTCACCGCCAACATCCAGACGGTGCAGGCGACCTTCGGGGCCACCACCAACGAGGCAGTCTGGCTGTCCGCTGCCTATACCTCCACCAGCATCACGGCCTCGCTGCTGCTGTACAAGTTCCGCACCCAGTTCGGCCTGCGCATCTTCGCCGAGCTGGGGCTGGGCCTCTTCGTCGTGGTGTCGCTGGCGCATTTCTTCGCCCATGATCTGCGCTCGGTGGTGGCGCTGCGGGCGGTGGTGGGCTTCGCCGCGGCGCCGCTCAGCACCCTGGCCTTCCTCTACATGCTCGAGGTGGTGCCGCCCGACCGCAAGCTCACGGTGGGTGTGGCGCTCGGCCTGCTGGGCACGCAGCTGTCGCTGCCCCTGGCGCGACTGATCTCGCCGGGGCTGCTGGAACGGGGCCTGTGGCAGGAGCTGAACCTGATGGAGCTCGGCCTCGCCGTGCTGTCGCTGGGGATCGTGTTCCTGTTGCCGCTGACGCCGCCGCCCCGTGCCAAGGTCTTCGACCGCGTGGACGCGATCAGCCTGCCGCTGCTCATCACCGGCATGGCGCTGATCAGCATCGTGTTCAGCCTCGGCCGCTATTACTGGTGGCTGGAAGCGCCCTGGCTCGGGGTTTGCCTCGCGGCCGGCATCGGCGCCCTGTGTCTGCTGGTGGTGATCGAGCTGAACCGCGCGCAGCCGCTGATCGACCTGCGCTGGCTGTCCTCCACCAACATGGTGATCTTCGGCGGCTCCATGCTGCTGGTGCGCTTCGTGCTGGCGGAACAGACCACCGGCACCATCGCGTTCTTCCAGAATCTCGGCCTGCTGAACGAGCACATGGCCGGGATGTTCTGGGTGATCCTGGGGGCGACGGCGCTGGGCGGCATCGGCGTGGCGTCGGTGATCAAGCCGGCCAACGTGCCGGTCATCCACGCGACCGCGCTGCTGCTGATCGCCCTGGGCGCCTGGCTGGAAAGCGATGCCACCAACCTGACCCGCCCGCCCGACGTGTATCTGGCGCAGGGGCTGGTGGCGCTGGGCAGCGCGCTGTTCGTGCCCGCCGCCGTGTCCTGGGGCTTCACCCACACCATCACCTCGGGGATGCAGTACATCACCAGCTTCTTCGCCGTGTTCCTGGCGGCGCAGAATCTGGGCGGGCTGTTGGGCTCCTCCCTGCTGGGCACCTTCCTGGTGGTGCGCGAGAAGTTCCATTCCAGCCAGATCGTCGAGAACCTGACTCTGGACAACCCGCTGGTGGTGGGACGCATCGCGCAGTACGGCGCGGCCTATAACCGCGTGCTGGGCGATGCCACGCTGCGCAACGCCGAAGGCGCCGCCACCCTGGCCCAGGTGGCAACGCGCGAGGCCAACGTGCTGGCCTTCAATGACCTGTTCCTGCTGGTGGCGATCGTCGCAGCCCTCAGCCTGCTGGCACTGCTGGCCAACCTGGTGCTGACCCGGTTGCGCCGGCCGCAATCCCAGCCCGCCTGAAGCTCCAAGGACCCCGATGCCGTTTCCCAACCCGTTCCGTTCGCGCGCCACCATTCCCGCCCTGATGGCGGGCATCGCTGCCGTGCTGCTGGTGCTCTACACCTGGCGCCTGCCGCCCTTCACCTCCACCGTGCAGGTCACGGACGATGCCTATGTGCGCGGCCTGGTCACGGTGGTGAGCCCGCAGGTCGCCGGCTACGTGGTGGAGATCCCGGTGCAGGACTATGTCGCCGTGAAGGCGGGCGATCTGCTGGTGCGCATCGACGACCGCATCTTCCGCCAGCGCCTCGCCCAGGCGCAGGCCATGCTGGCCAGCAGTCGCGCCTCGCTGGACAACCTCGAGGTGCAACGCCGCACCCGGGAGGCCAGCATCGCCGTGGCCCGCGCGCAGGTGGAGAACGCCGATGCGGTGCGCGACAAGGCGCAGGCCGACCTGCGCCGCATCACGCCGTTGCTGGAAGCCAATATCCAGTCCCGCGCCACCGGCGACACCGTGCGCGCCGCCCTGCGCGAGGCGGAGGCCGGCTTCGCCCAGGCCCAGGCTTCCGAGCGCGTGGCCGAGCAGGCGCTGGCGGAAACGCTCGCCACCCGCCCCGGGCTGGAAGCCGCGGTGCAGAACGCCGAGGCCGCGGTGCAGCTGGCGCAGATCGACCTGCAGAACACCCGCGTCGTCGCCCCCCAGGACGGCCGCCTGGGCGAGGTCGGCACGCGGCTGGGGCAATACGTGACGGCGGGCACGCAGCTCACCTCGCTGGTGCCGGAACATCGCTGGGTGGTGGCGAACTTCAAGGAAACCCAGCTGTCCGGCATGCGCGTCGGCCAGCCTGTGCGCTTCCGGGTGGACGCGCTGCTGGGCGCCGAGCTGCGCGGCCGGGTGGAGCGCTTCTCCCCCGCCACCGGATCGGAATTCGCCGTGATCCGCGCCGACAACGCCACCGGCAACTTCACCAAGGTGGCCCAGCGCCTGCCCGTGCGGGTCAGCATCGACCCCGACCAGCCCCTGGCCGACCGCCTGACCCCCGGCATGTCCGTGGTCGTCCACCTCGACACTTCAGCGGCGCCGCTGGACCCGCCCGCCGCCGTCGCGCCCCCGCCGGGGCGCTGACCCGGCGGGTGATGGCGGCCCTGGCGGTGCGGCAGGTGGCGGTGGCGGCCGTGGCCGGCCGGGTCTCGTCCCTTCGCAACACTCCTGGGCGATGCTGCCGTTTCGCGCGGGGCCGTGGTGGCCCGGTGGCACAACGCATCGGGGGACGCCCAGGTTGATCACGACGCTCGCCGTGTCCGGCTACCGCTCGCTGCGCGACTTGGTGGTGCCGCTCGGGCGGCTGACGGTGATCACGGGCGCCAATGGCAGCGGCAAGACCAGCCTGTACCGGGCGCTGCGCCTGTTGGCGGAAACGG
Organism: Roseomonas sp. BN140053; assembly: GCF_047690175.1. Classification (NCBI taxonomy): domain Bacteria; kingdom Pseudomonadati; phylum Pseudomonadota; class Alphaproteobacteria; order Acetobacterales; family Roseomonadaceae; genus Roseomonas; species Roseomonas sp. BN140053. The sequence goes on from NZ_JBLLEB010000050.1 coordinate 9,479, forward strand.
CGCAGGGCCGGCTGGTGGCGACGCTGGCGGCGGAGGGCGGGCTTTCCTCGGCGCTCTGGGCAGGGCCTGAGACAGTCAGCCGCGCGGTGCGCGCGGGCGAGCGGCCGGTGCAGGGCACGGTGCGCAAGGGGCCGGTCAGCCTGCGGCTCGGCTTCGGGGGCGACGCCTTCGGCTTCGCCGTGGACCTCGGGATGCCCAGCCGCGAGCATCCCTTTCCCCTCGACCCCGCCATCAAGGTGGAGGCCATGTGGAACGGCGAGCGGCTCGGACGGCTCTCGGTGTTTGCCGAGCGGCGCGGGCCCTCGGTGCGTCTGCGCGGGGTACGCAACGGCGCCTGGCGGGAGGTGACGGAGCGGCTCTCACCCTTCGACTCCATGGTGACGCACTGCGCCGAGCCCGGCGACGGGGCTGAGCTGCTCACCCTGCGCGAGCGGATGCGGGACTGGCGCTTCTACGACGCCCTGCGCACCGACCCGGACGCGCCGGCGCGGCGGCCGCAGATGATGACCTTCACGCCGGTGCTGGGCGGGGACGGTGCCGACCTCGCCGCCGCGATCGCCACGGTGGCCGCAATCGGCGATGCGGCGGCGCTGGAGGAGGCGGTGGAGCACGCCTTTCCCGGTTCGCGCCTGGAGGTCGGTGGCGACGTGGCCGGGCCCGGCGGGCTGCGGCTGCACCAGCACGGGCTGCTGCGGCCGCTGGGGCTCGCGGAGTTGTCGGACGGGACGCTGCGCTACCTGCTGCTCGTGGCGGCGCTGCTGTCGCCACGCCCGCCGGAGCTGATGGTGCTGAACGAGCCCGAGGCCAGCCTGCACCCGTCGCTGCTGCCCTCGCTGGCGCGGCTGCTGGCGCGGGCGTCCCGGCGCTGCCAGGTGGTGGTGGTCAGCCACAGCGAGCCCCTGATCGACGCGCTGCGCGAGGCGGGCGTCATCGAGGAGGTCCGGCTGGAAAAGAGCTTCGGCGAAACCGGCGCGCCCGGGGTCGAGGCGCCCGGATGGGACTGGCCCAGGCGGTAGCTGGGGCCGGGACGCGGCGCTCGCGCACCACGTAGGGCACGTCGCCCGCACGCCTCGCACGCGGCGCGACCGCTGCCCCGCGAGTTCCGCGACCGTGCCGAGGCCGGCTGCGTCAGCCCTGCGGCATGCTGTCGCGGAAGCTGGGGCGCTCGGCGAAGCGGGCGAACCAAGCGGCCAGTCCGGCGCGCCCGTGCTGCCAGCCGAGGTCGGCGAAGCGGAAGTCCAGGTAGCCGAGGGCGCAGGCCATCGCGATCGTGCCGATATCCACCCGGCCGCCGAGGTCGGCGGCGCGGCGCTCCATCTCGTCCAGCGCGGCCAGGATCTTGCCCATTTGCCCGTCCAGCCAGGGCTGCGAGCGGATCTCTTCCGGGCGGGTGGAGGATTCGTAGCGGATCAGCAGCGCGGCATCGAGCAGCCCGTCCGCCAGCGCCTGTTCCACCAGGGCGCGCCAGCGGTCGGGGCCGGGAACAGGAAACAGCGTGCCACCGCCGGTGGCGTCCAGCACCTCGCAGATCACGCGGCTGTCGTAGAGGGCGCTGCCGTCTTCCAGCACCAGGCAGGGCACCTTGGCCAGCGGGTTGGCCGCGCCCAGGGTGGCGTTGCGGCTGAGCGGGTTGGCCGTGATGGTGACCGGCTCGATGTGGTCCCACAGCCCGTTCTCGGTGGCCACGATCCGCACCTTGCGCACGTAGGGCGATGCGGCGGCATAGAACAGCTTCACGGGGCTATCTCTCCGATGCGCGCCGGCCGGCAGCGGCGTGGCGCGGGTTGATGCGGGGCCGGGCGGCGCGGCGGGTGTCGGACCGTCGCGCCGCCCGCGCGGGGCCGGTGCCGTGTCGCCGCGGGGGCTCAGCGCGGTGCCATGCTCATGGGGAAGCCGCGCAGGTCGCGTGAGGCGGTGCGGAACACCGCGTCCTGCCGGTGCTGCTTCTGCGCGGCCAGCTGCGGCACGCGGCGGGACATGTATTCCCCCAGCGCCAGGGCGCTGACGCGGCCTTCCGGATCGGTGGCGGCGCGGCCGCCCAGCCCTTCGCGCAGGGCATAGGCGAAGACGCCGTTGCGGTCGTCGTAGCTGTCCAGCGCTTCCTGCACGCCCGAGGCCGCGGCCAGCAGGTAGCGCCCGGTCTCGTTGCCCAGGGCCGAGAGGCTGTCGAGCGCGACCTGCCCGGCATAGCAGGCGTCGATCAGCAGGAAGCCGTCGCGCGCCCGTACCCGCGCCAGGGCGGAGACCAGAGCCTCGTCGCCCACGGCGCCGGCCCGCAGCGCCGGCCAGGACGACACGTTGGACAGGTCGGAAGGCAGGAACAGGAACCGCCCGTCGCCGTCCGAACGCACGCCGTGCCCGGCGAGGTAGAGCACGAAGGTGTCCTCGGGGCGGACGTGGTTCGCGGCCTCGTCCAGCGCGCGCAGGATGCCGGCGCGCGATGCGTCGGCATCGGTCAGCAGCACGGTTTCCACCCCGTCGAACAGCCCGGCGCTGCCGGCGCGCAGCGCGTCCACCACGGCGCGGGCATCGGCCACGGCGAAGCGCAGGTTCATGGAGGCGTCGGCGTAGCGGTCCACGCCCACTGCCAGCACCACCAGCCGCCCGGCGCCCGCCGGCGCGGCGGGCTCGCCTTCCCGGCGCAGCTCGGCCGTCGGGCCCTCGGCGAAAAGGGTGCGGTCCTCGGCATAGAGGCGGGTGGAGATGCGGTTCACGCCGCGGTCCAGCGGCACCTCGGCGGTGACCTGGCCGGGCGGGGCAGGCGCCGCCGTGGCGGGCGTGCTGCCTTCGCCGCCGGGCAGGCGGATGCCGCGGGTGCCGGAAGCGCCGTTGTCCACCCGGGCGGCGATGCGGCCGTTCACCAGCACGTCCACCGGCCCCAGGCCGAGGCCGCGATCCTGCGCCGACACGGTCAGCCGCATCGCCGTGGTGCCGGCGGGCACCAGCGCCGCGTCCCAGGGCTGCGGCAGGCAGTTGCCGTCCGGCTGCACGGCGCAGAGCGCGCCGGCCCGCGCCACGGGGGTGCGGCCGATGCGTGAGCGCAGGTCGCCCAGCAGGCTCTGCCGCGGCGCTTCACCGCGGGCGCGGGCATGCACGGCATCGGGCGCGTAGAGGGCGCGATAAGCTTGCTGGAAGCTGGCCCATTCCGGCGTGGCGGCGCGGCCGTCGTTCAGGTGCACGCCCACCAGCTCCTGCCCGCCGGCGGCGCCGTGGTCGAACAGGCCCTCGGGCGTCCACATCGCCCAGCGGCGGCCATCGGCGTGCACGAACAGCGCCGCGCGCTCGGTGATGCGGCCGCCCGAGATGCCGTACCAGCGCAGCGTGCCGTCGGCATGGGCGGCCACCGCCACCTGGCCATCGGCGGAGATCGCCAGTCCCCAGGTGGCGCCCGGTCCGGGCAGGGCATCCAGCGCGGCGCCACTGCTGTCGAAGAGCCGCAGGTGCGTGTCGGTGCCCAGCAGCACCGCGCTGTCGTCGGGCGTGATGGCCAGGGCGCGGATGAACTCGCCGGTGCCGAGGCGCAGCGGCAGGTTGTTCAGCCGCACGCCGTCGGTGTTGCGCCATTCCGACAGGGTGAAACGGGAGGAACTCGTGCGGGCCGGGACGAGGCCGGTCTTGTCTTCCCGGGATGCGGCCTCCAGCCGACCCGCGCGCGCGTCGAAGCGCAGGGCGGGCTGGTCGGCGCGCAGCGCGAAGCCCACCTGCAGGCCATCGGCCGATACGGCCAGCGCCGCGCCGGTGGCGCGGAAATCGCCGGTGCCGGGGCGCGGCGGCAGGGCCAGCGTGCCGTCGGGGGCGACCCGGCCCCAGCCGGGGTCGGCGGCGGCAAAGGCCAGACCGCCGCCGGGCAGCGGCAGCAGCTGGGCGATCGAGTCGCGCGCCGCGGCGATGTCGGTCCAGGGGCCCAGGCCGAAATCGGCCCAGCGCCGGATCACGAAATCCCGGGTGACGGCAGGGGCGATGCCGCGCCCGGACGCGGGGGACACCGGCGGTGCGGCGGGAACCGCCGGCTGCCCGCCGCCCACCCGGACGCCCCGGCCAGTGCCGGCTGCCGGCGGCTTGGGCGGGGTGCCGCCGCGCGACGCCTCGGCCGCCGGCCGGCCCGGCGTGGCGCCACCGGGGGAGGTCACCCGCGCGTAGCCGGCGGCGTGCAGCTGCACCCCGCCATGCCCGTCGCCCGCCCAGGCCACGGCGGGCAGGCCTTCGCCGCCGAGGCCGGACACGTCGGGCACCAGCACGCCCCGCAGCTCCGGCAGGCTCAGCACCTCCACCCGCAGCCGGTCCTCGAAGCCCACGGCCAGCAGCGTGCGGTCGGGCGAGAAGGCGAGGCCGAAGGGACGGCCGCCCGTCACCGGCGCGCGGTCGGCCAGCTTGCGCCCGGCCGCGTCGTAAAGGCGCACGCGGCCATCCGCCGCCGAAGCGGCCAGGCGGCCAGCGGCGTCGAAAGCCACCACCCGGGCGGGGCCGGCATAGTCGCGGTCCTCGAACAACAGGGTGCCGTTGCGGGCGTCCCAGACCCGCACGCCCGCCCGGCCGCCCAGCGCCGCGGCGAGCCGGTTGCCGTCGGCCGAAAGGGCGAGGTGCTGCACCGGCGCCGGCAGCCCCGGCAGCCGCGCCGCCAGCCGCCCGGTGCCGACGTCGAAGACGTAGATGGAAAAGGTGCCATCCCAGGCGCGCCCGGTGCTGCCGCCGGTGAAGACGCGCGACCCGTCCGGGGCCAGGGCCACGGCGTAGAGCTCGCCCTCCTCGCCCGGGCCGATCGGCGGGCGCAGCACGGCGCGGGGCGTGCCGTCGGGCAGCGACCAGAGCCGCAGCGTCTTGTCGTCGCTGGCACTGGCCAGCAGCCGGCCCGCCGAGTCGGTGGCCAGCCGCGCCACGGGGGCGGTGTGCGCCCCCGTCTCGATTCGCAGGATCGGCTCGCGCGGCGGCTCGGACAGGGTCTGTGCCCAGGCCGCGCCGCCCGCGAGGGTGGGCACCAGCGCCGCCGACCCCGCGCACAACAGGCCGAGCAGCAGGACGGCCAGGGTGGCGGGACGGCGGCGCATCATGGTCAGCCCGCGGCCAGCTCGAAGCCGCTGGCGGCCGCGGTCTGCGCCTGGGCGACGCTGTCGTTGAAGTTGTCGCGGCGGGCGATGTTGCTGGCCGCCAGCGAGCGCACGTCGCCGGGCACCGCGGTCGGCACGGCGCCCTGCGCCAGGCTGTCGCCGGCCGGGGCGGCCCGGCCGCGGCCACGGCCGCGCGGCCCGGAGGCCACGGCCGCACCGCCCGAGACGCTTTCCGCCGGCACGTAGCCGCGCTGGCCGGAGGGGGTCTCGACCAGGGCGTAGCCGTTGGCGGCGGGGCGGACCTGCACGGTGCTGCGGGCGGCCACGGTGGCGCCGATCTCCGGCGCGCCGGGCTCGGGGCGCAGGCGCAGCGGCACGGGGCGGCTGACCTGGGCGGTGCGGATCGGCACGGCGCGCGACGCCTGCGCGGTGGCCTTGGCGCCGGGGGCGACGGTGTCGATGGCGGTGTCGAACTCGGCGCCGCGGGTGCCGATCTGGCCGTTGATCTGCTGCGCCAGCTGGATGTCGCGGTTGGTCAGGTCGCGCAGCTGCGCCATCTGCGCCTGTGCCGTGTTGCGGTCCATCCGGCCGTCGCGGGCGGCCTGGCGGATCTCCTGGGCGCGGTTGAAGCGGCAGTCCATCAACTGGTTGAAGGCGATCTGGGTGCGGTCGAGCTGGCCGTTCTCGCGCTCCAGGTCGGTGGCCAGGGCGGCGCTCACCGCGGCCTGGTCGTTGTTGCGCCGCTGCAGCGCCGCGAGATAGCCGCCCGCCGCACCCACCGCTGCGCCGGCGACGCCGCCGATCAGCGCGGAGCGCAGATTGCCGCCGCTTGCCGCCAGCCCGGCCAGGGCGCCGACGCCCCCGCCGATGGCGGCGCCGGTCAGGATGTCCTCGGCGAAGAAGTTCCCGGTGCTGTCCAGCGCCACCACCTGCTGGCGGCAGGCATCGGTGCCGTCATCCGCGCCGATGCGCCCCGCGCGGGTGGACACCCCGGCGCAGCCGGCCAGCATCGACAGGGCGGTCAGGGCGGCGACTCCGCGATGCGCCAGGCGGCGCGGGGAGGGGAGCGCCACGGGGCCGGCGAGGGCCAGGGCGGCGGGAGCATCGTGCGGCATGGATGAAAGAATCCCCTTCTTCGGCCAGGGAAACTAGGCCGGTGCCGAAGCGCGGCCAAGACCAGGAGGAAAGCGTAACGTTCGAACCGTTGCGCCCTACCCCCAGGAACCGTCCCGTGACAGGATGGTTCGTAGGCGACCCGGTTTCCGCCGGCGGCTTCACGGGTGGGGGAGGGATTGGGGGATGCAGGTGTCCAGGGTGGAGTGGTGCGCGGGCGCCCCGGCCCCGGTCGCGGTCCCGACCCGGGGTTGAGGCGGGAGCGGTAGGGCATGTCAGGCGAGTATTCACAGGCGGACCGGCTGCTGCGGATCACGACGCCCCTGCCGGCGTCGGATCAGGTGCTGCTGCGCCGCCTGGACGTGACGGAAGCGATCGGCCGTCCCTTCACCATCGAGGCGGAGCTGCTGTCCGCCAATGACGGCCTGAAGCCCGCTGACCTGGTGGGCAAGGCGGTGACCTGCACGCTGTCGGTCAAGAACACCCCCGAGCGCTTCTTTCACGGCGTGGTGCACAGCTTCAGCCGCACCGGCGATTTCGGCCGCGGCATGAGCTCCTATCGCCTGACCGCCGGGCCCCGGCTGTGGCAGCTGACCCGCACCACCGATTGCCGCATCTTCCAGGGCAAGAGCGTGCAGCAGATCGTGCAGGCGCTGCTGCAGGAAGGCGGCGCGGCGCCGGTGCAGTTCGGCACGCTGCCCACCACCACTCGGGTCTACACCGTGCAGTGGAACGAGACTGACCTGGGCTTCATCCAGCGCCTGCTGGACGAGGTCGGCGGCGGCTACTTCTTCCAGCACAGCGAGAGCGACCACACGCTGGTGGTCACCGGCGCCAATGCCGACTTTCCCGCGATCGGGCTCGATACGCTGTCGGTGCGGGCCGAGCGCGCGGGGCACGACGCGCTGTGGGACTGGACGCCGTCCACGCATCAGCGCCCGGCCAGCATCACCGCCTGGGACTACGACGACCTGCGCCCCAAGGCGCTGCTGCAGAAGAACGCCTCCACCGTGCTCGATACCTCCTCGGGCGACTGGGAAGTGTTCCGCTGGCCCGGCGGGCAGGCGGTGCAGCCCGATGCCGACCCGGCCAAGCTGTCCATAGAGCGCGAGGAAGCGCATGCGGAGGAGGTGACGGCGGCCGGCGGCGCGCCCGCCGTTTTCGCCGGCGGCAAGATCAAGGTGGCGCCGCTGAACGGCGGGGCGTCCGAGAACTGGCTGGTCAGCGCCGTGCGCCACAGCGCGGCGGACGAGACGCATATCTCCGGCGGCGGCGGCACCTATTACGGCAATGCGCTGACGCTGATCCCCGCCGACCGGCCCTGGCGCAACCCCGCGCCCCGTCCGCGCCCGGTGATGCCCGGGCTGCATTCCGCGCTGGTGACGGGGCCGCAGGGCGAGGAGATCTACACGGACGAGTACGGCCGGGTGAAGGTCCACTTCCTGTGGGACCGCGCCGGGCCGGTGCGCGAAACATCCTCCTGCTGGTGCCGCGTGGCGCAGCCCTGGGCGGGAAGCTGGGGCGGCACCTGGTTCCTGCCGCGCATCGGCGACGAGGTGCTGGTGGGCTTCATGGACGGCGATCCCGACCGTCCGGTGGTGATCGGCAGCCTGTACAACAACGACGCCAAGCCGACCTACGCGCTGCCGGCCAACATGACGCAGAGTTGGATCCAGACCCGCTCCTCCAAGGGCGGCAGTGCCGAGAACGCGAACTTCCTGCTGTTCGAGGACAAGAAGGGATCCGAGGAAGTCCGCATCCACGCCGAGAAGGACATGAACACCGTCGTGGAGGACAACCGCGACGCCAAGATCCAGAAGGGCAACGACACCACCACGGTGGAAACGGGCAACCGCACCGTCACCGTGCAGACCGGCAATCTCGTCACCGAAGTGTCCAAGGGCGATGAAACGCGCAAGATCGCGATGGGCAACCGCAGCACCGAGATCTCGATGGGCAACGAGACGCTGTCGGTGAAGATGGGCAACATCGACGTCAAGGCCGATCTCGGCAAGATCGACATCGAGGCGATGCAGTCCATCACCCTCAAGGTTGGAGGCTCCTCCATCGTGATCGACCAGATCGGCGTCACCATCAAGGGCACCGTTAAGGTCGAGGTGAAGGGTGTGATGATTGACCAGTCGGCCGACGCCATGATGGTGATCAAGGGCGGCCTGGTGATGATCAACTGATGGCTTCGCGATGAGCACTGCGCCCACTCCCAAACTCGCCGTTGCCCTGCCGCCGCTGCTGCCGCGGCTGGAGCTGGACAGCGCGGCTGCCACGCTGCTGGACGGCGCGCCGCACGCCGCCGAGGCGGTGGACCGGCTGGAACAGTCCGGCCGGCTACAGGAAGCTTCCCGCCTGGTGGCGCACGCCCTGCCCAAGCGGGAAGCCGTGTGGTGGGCTTGCATGTGCGCCCGCGCCATCCCCTTTCCCGAGGCGACGCCCGATGACCTCGCCGCGCTGGAAGCGGCCGAGGCCTGGGTGCGCCAGCCAGAGGAAGCGCAGCGCCGCGCCGCCATGGCCGCCGCCGAGAAGTCCGGCTTCCGCAGCGCCGAAGCCTGGGCCGCCGTGGGTGCCTTCTGGTCCGGCGGTTCCATGGCGCCGCCCGAGTCGCCCGCCGTGCCGCCGGCCGAGCACCTGACCGGCGTGGCCATCGCCGGCGCGGTGACCCTGGCCGCGGTGCGCAATCCACCCCAGCGCGCCCAGGAGCGCTTCGCCCGCTTCCTCGCCGCCGCGCGCGACATTGCCAATGGCGGTGCCGGGCGCCTGCCGCCGGAGACCCCGTGATGGGAATGCCCGCATCCCGCATCGGCGACATGCATGTCTGCCCCATGATGACGCCCGGCTTGCCGCCGATCCCGCATGTCGGCGGGCCGATCGTGATGGGTTCGCCCAACGTGCTGACCGGCAAGATCCCCCAGGCCCGCATCACCGACCAGTGCGTCTGCGTCGGCCCGCCGGACGTGCTGGTGAAGGGCTCCGTGACGGTGCTGGTGAACAAGCTGATGGCGATCCGCATCGGCGACATGACCGTGCACGGCGGCAACGTCATCGTCGGCCTGCCCACCGTGCTGATCGGGGGATAGCGCCGTGGAACTGACGCTGTCCGTGCTGCGCTGCCCCGACACCGCCGTGCCGGAGATGCGCCGCGCCGCGGGCGGCGACCTCAGCATCGGGCGCGGCGTCGAGTGCGACTGGGTGCTGGCCGATCCCGACCGCGTGCTGAGCAAGAAGCACTGCGTGCTGGAATACCGCTCCGGCGGCTGGCAGGTGCGGGACCTGTCCACCAACGGCACCTTTCTGAACCACGCCGCCGAGCCGATCGGGCGCGACGTGGCGGCGCCGCTGAACAGCGGCGACCGGCTGCGCCTGGGGTCCTGGGAGATCGAGGTGCAGGTCGCCGCCGGCTTCCAGCCGGCCCCCGGGCCGGCCTGGGGCGGCGCGGCGGATCCCTTCGCCGCCGCCGGATCGCCCTTCGGCGGGCCCGCCGACCCGCTGCACGACCCGATGGCCCCGCCGGCCCCGCCACACCCGCCCTTCGGACAGCCGCTGCTGCCCGACGATTTCGACCCTTTCGGCGCGAACGAGGCGCCGATGCCGGACCACCGCCCTTCGGCCAACGACGCCTTCACCCCGCCCGTGGCACGGCTGGCGCCCGGCGGCGACACGGGCGGCATCCCGGACGACTGGGATCTCGGCCTGCCCGCCGCGCCGGCCGCGGCACCGGGCTGGCCGCCCGCGACGCCCGCAGCCCCGGCCTGGCCGCCGGCGGCACCGCCGCCCGCTCCGCCCGCAGCACCCGTGCAGTCGGCGGCCCCCCCGTGGCCCCCAGCCCCGGCCGCCGTGCCGCCGGCCCCGCCACCCTGGGCGCCAGCCCCCGCCGCGACGCCGGAATGGCCGCCGGCGCAACCGCCTGCCGTACCCCCTGTCGCACCGGCGGCCGCGCCGCCCTGGCCCCCGGCTGCACCGGCCGCGCCCGTGGCGCCGCCGGACTGGTCGTCCGCCCCAGCGGCGCCATCGCCGGCGTGGCAGCAGGCGCCCGCCGCGCTCCCGCCATCCACGGCGCCGGAATGGCCGCCTGCCCCCCCGCCGGGCCTGCCACCGGTCGCCGCCCCGCCGGGTTTGCCACCGGCTGCCGCGGCGCCGGCCTGGGCGCAGCCGGCACCGCCTGCGGAACTGCCGGACCCTTTCGCGGAGGAGAACGACCTTTCTCCCACTCCACGACCCGTGCCGCAGGCTCCCATCGGAGGGTTCCCGGCCGCGGCACCTGCCGCACCGATGCCGGCGGCGCCCCCGGCGCAGCCCGCGCCCGGCGCCGCGCCGGCCGGCGGTGGCGGGCTCGCGGCCTTTCTGGAAGGGGCTGGCCTGCCGGCCGGCGCCCTGGCCGGTGCCGATGCAGAGGCCACGCTGCGGGCCGCGGGCGCCGTGCTGCGCGCTTCCGTAGCGGGGCTGCGCGCCCTGCTGATCGCCCGGGCCGACGTGAAGCGGGAATTCCGCATCGAGCAGACCATGCTGCGCGCTGCCGGCAACAACCCGGTGAAGTTCGCCGCCACCGACGACGCGGCGCTGATGGCGCTGCTGGGCGGGCGCGGCCTGGCGGGGGTGCAGGAAACCGTGGCCGACCTGTCCGCGCACCAGGTCGCCACCCTGGCCGCCACCCAGGCGGCAGCGCGGGCGCTGCTGCAGCGCCTCGCCCCGGCGGGCGTCGAGGCCGCCGACACCGGCGGCGGCCTGTTGCCGGGGGCGCGGGAGAAGCGGCTCTGGGAAGCCTATCGCCGCCTGCACGGGCAGGTGACGGAACAGTTCGAGGATGATTTCGACAGCGCCTTCGGCAAGGCCTTTGCCCGCGCCTACGAGAGCGCCTCGCGCGCGGAGCGCGGCTAGGCGCCGCCCAACAGGTCGAGGCGCCGATCGCGCCGTTTCACGTGAAGCGCCGCCGGTTCTCGCCGGCGGGCGCTGGGGGTTCAAGGAAGTCTGGATGGTCTGGACCGACAAGGTGGTGTGGCAGGAAGGCATGTTCCTGCGCGCGCAGCACTTCCAGCAGCAGGACCGCCATTTCGAGCACCTGCTGCAGGCGCGCGCCGCACCGCTGCGCCCGCATCCCTGGGGCGTGACCGAGCTTTCCCTGGACCGCGACCTGCTGGGCGCGGGCAAGTTCGCCCTGGCCGCGGCGGCCGGCGTGCTGGAGGACGGCACCCCCTTCGCCATTCCCGGCACAGCCGACCAGCCGCCGGCGCTGGACCTGCCGGAAGGCACGCGCAACCAGATCGTGTACCTCGCCGCCCCGCTGCGGCAGCCCGGCTCCGCCGAGGTGGCGTTCTCCGACGCGCCGGAACAGTCGGCCGCGCGCTACGGCTTGCGCGGCTTCGAAGCCTTCGACACGCATTCCGACAGCACCCTGCCGGCGGAACTGCAGGTGGGCCGGCTGCGGCTGCGCTTCATGCTGGAAAGCGAGGAGCGGGCCGGCTTCACCACCCTGGGCCTCGCCCGCATCGTGGAGGTGCAGGCGGACCGCCGCGTCATCGTGGACGAGCGTTACGCCCCGCCCTGCCTGCGCCTGTCCGCCGCCCCGGCGCTGGCCAACCTGGCGCCGGAACTGGTGGGGATGATGGGGCAGCGCACGGAAGCCCTGGCCGCGCGGCTGTCGCAGCCCGGGGCGTCCGGCGTGGCGCAGGTCTCGGACTTCCTGCTGTTGCAGGCGCTGAACCGCTGGCTGCCGCTGCTGGCGCACTGGTCGGATGCCGGCAACGTCCACCCCGAGGCGCTCTACGCCGTGCTGGTGCAGGTGGCGGGGGAGCTGGCCACCTTCACCGACCCGGGCAAGCGCGCGCATTCCTACCCGGCCTACCGGCACGACGACCTGCAGCGCTCCTTCGCCCCGGTGGTCGCCGACCTGCGCCGGGCGCTGAGCATGGTGCTGGACGAGAGCGCCGTGGCGATCCCGCTGCAGGAGCGCGGCCACGGCGTGCGCGTCGGCCCCATCGCCGACCGCAACCTGCTGCGCGCCTCGCAATTCGTGCTGACCGTGCAGGCGGACGTGCCGGGCGAGCAGATCCGCCGCGTCTTCCCCAACCAAGTCAAGATCGGCGCCGTCGAGCATATCCGGCAGCTGGTCAACGTGGCGCTGCCCGGGATCGCCGTGCGGCCGATGCCCGTGGCACCCCGGCAGATCCCCTTCCACGCCGGGGCCACCTACTTCGAACTCGATCGCGGTTCGCCGCACTGGCAGCAGATGCAGGCTTCCGGCGGCTTCGCGATCCACGTGTCGGGCGAGTTCCCGAATATGCGCATGGAGCTGTGGGCGATCCGCGGATGAGCGACAATCCCTTCTCCGAACCCGAGGACAGCGACCGGACCGTTCTCCGCGGGCCGCAGCCCAAGGCGGGCGCAGCACCCCGGCCGGCCGCGCCGCCACCCGCATCTCCCTTCGGCGCACCCGGCGCGGCCTCGCCCTTCGGCGGCGCCCCGGCGGGCACGCCGGGTTTCGGCACGGGTCCCGCCGCGCCGCCGCCACGCCTGGGCGGCGAGGCCGAGGCGATCCCCAAGGTCGGCATCTCGCCGCTGGCCGCCGCGGCGGCGCCGCTGCTGGACCTGCTGGCGCGGCTGAGCAACAGCGCCCAGGTCAGCAACCCCGACGACCTGCGCGAGCGCGCCGTGCGCGCCCTGCGCCAGTTCGAGGCCGATGCCCGCGCCGCCGACGTGTCGCCCGACCAGCTCCGCGCGGCGCATTACGCGCTGTGCGCCGCGCTGGACGACGTGGCGCTGAGCACGCCCTGGGGGGCGCAATCCTCCTGGGGGGCGCATTCGCTGGTGTCCTCCTTCCACCAGGAGGTGCGCTCGGGCGAGCGTTTCTTCGACCTGCTGTCGGGCATGCAGAAGGATCCCGGCCGCTACGGGCAGGCGCTGGAGATTTCCTATCTCTGCCTCAGCCTGGGCATGCAGGGGCGCTACCGCCTCGCGCGCGGCGGCGGCACCGAGCTAGATCGCATCCGCGAGGGCCTCTACCAGCTGATCGCGCAGCTGCGCGGTGCCTGGGAACGGGAACTCTCGCCGCACTGGAAGGGCGTGGACGCGCCGCACCGGCCGCGCCGGCGTTCCGTGCCGGCCTGGGTCGCGGCCCCCGTGGCACTGGCCGTGCTGGGCTTCGGCTGGTTCGGGCTGAGCTATATGCTCAACAACCGCACCGACGACCTCTTCGCCCGGCTGGCCGCGCTGCCGCCGGCGATGCTGCCCTCCATCGCCCGCGCCGCGCCCCCCGTACCGCCTGCACCCCCGCCGCCGCCGGCCACGCCGCAGCGTCCCACCCTGGCACAGCGGCTGCGCGAGTTCCTGGCGCCGGAAATCCAGCAGGGGCTGGTGACGGTGTCCTCCGACGCGCAGCGCACCCTGGTGCGCATCCGCGGCTCGGGCATGTTCGCCTCCGCCTCCTCGACGCTGGACCAGCGCTTCGTGCCGCTGCTGAACCGCATCGGTGAGGCGCTGCGGGACGAGCCGGGCGCTGTGCAGGTGCTCGGCCATTCCGACAACCAGCCGATCCGCTCCGTGCGCTTCCCGTCCAACTTCCACCTGTCCCAGGCGCGCGCGCAATCCGCCGAGGACGTGATCCAGCGCGCCACCGGCGGCGACCCCGCCCGCTTCCGCGTGGAAGGCCGCGGCGACGCCGAGCCGATCGCTGACAACGCGACGCCGCAGGGCCGCGAGGAGAACCGGCGCATCGAGATCATCGTGATGAACGGGGGAGCCGGCTGATGGGCGCGTTGATTTCCGCCCTGGGCACCGTCACCGGCCTGGCCGGGTTGGCGGCGGTGGTGCTGCTGATCCTGCCGGTGATCTGGCTCTTCGCGCCGCTGATCGGCTTCGGCGGCATCTACCCGCTGGAATCCGCGCTGGCGCGGGCGGTGCTCTGCCTGCTGGTGCTGCTGGTCTATCTCGGCGGCCTCTGGTGGTGGTCGCGCAAGCGCCGCAAGCGCGACGAGGCGCTGGTCTCCGCCGCGGCCGCAACCGATGCGGCGGATGCCGCGGCGGCGGCCGAAGAGGGCGCGCTGCGCGACAAGCTGACCGAGGCGCTGGGTGCGCTGCGCCGGACCTCCGCCGGCAAGGGCTCCTACCTCTACGAGCTGCCCTGGTACGTGCTGATCGGCCCGCCTGGCTCCGGCAAGACCACCGCCATCGCCCGCTCCGGCCTGGAGTTCCCGCTGGCCGAGGGCAAGGTCGCGGGCGTCGGCGGCACCCGCAACTGCGACTGGTGGCTGACCGAGCGCGCCGTGCTGCTGGACACCGCCGGCCGCTACACCACGCAGGATTCCGACGCAGCCGCCGACAAGGGCGGCTGGGAGCGCTTCCTGCAGATGCTGCGCAAGACGCGGCCGAAGCAGCCGCTGAACGGCGTGATCGTGGCCTTCGGCGTGGACATGATCGCCACGCTGGACCAGGCCGGGCGCGACCTGCACGCCCGCGCCGTGCGCCGCCGCATCAAGGAGCTGGAGGACACCCTCGCCCAGCGCCTGCCGGTCTACCTGCTGGTGACCAAGGCCGACCTGCTGCCGGGCTTCGTGGAAACCTTCGACGACCTGGACCGCAATACCCGCGACCAGGTCTGGGGCTTCACCTTTCCCGTCGAGGAGAAGCCGGAAGGCGTGGTGGGTCGCTTCGCCGGCGAGTTCAGCGCCCTGCTCGGCCGCCTGCAGGAGCGTTTCCTGGAGCGCATGCAGGCCGAGCGCGGCCCGGCGCAGCGCGCCGCCATTGCCGGCTTTCCCACCCAGGTCGCCTCGCTGGAACAGCCGCTGGCGGCCTTCGCGCAGTCGGCCTTCGGTGGGTCCCGCATGGACCCCGCGCCCTTCCTGCGTGGGGTGTATTTCGCCTCCGGCACGCAGGAAGGCTCGCCCATCGACCGGCTCACCGGGGCCATGGCGCGCACCTTCGGGCTGAACCCGCAGCGCACCGCCCAGGCGGCGGGGCAACAGGGGCGGTCCTACTTCCTGGGCCGGCTGCTCAAGGACGTGGTGTTCAACGAGGCGCGGCTCGCGTCCCGCGACCGCGGCGTGGAGCGCCGGCGGCGGGTGGTGAACATTGCCGCCTGGGGTGCCGCCGCGCTGGCCATCATCGCCGGCGGTGCCTGGGGCTGGAGCAGCTACGCCGCCGAGCAGCGCCGCGCCACCGCCATGGCCGAGGCGCTGGGCAAGGCCGAGGGCGCCACGCAGGGCGTGACTTTCGACCCCGTCACCGACGGCGAGTTGCTGCGCGTGCTGGCCTATCTCGACAGCACGCGCGCCTTGCCGCCTGCCGCGCGCGCGGATGGGGCCGGAGGGCTGGGCCTGGACCAGTCGGAGAAGCTGGCGGCGGGCGGCGACACCGCCTATCGCCGCGCGCTGGACCGCGCCTTCCTGCCGCGGCTGCTGGCCCGGCTGGAACAGCAGATCCGCGGCAATCTGCAGCGCGCCGACTACCTGTACGAGGCGGTGCGCGTGTACCTGATGCTCGGGCGCCAGGGGCCGTTGGACAAGCCGCTGGTGCGGGAATGGATGGCGGCCGACTGGTCGCGCACCTATCCCGGCGCGGTGAACCAGCCGCAGCGTGACGCGCTGCTGGGCCACCTCGATGCGCTGCTGGCGAGCGACTTCGCCAGCTATCCCGTGGACGGCGCGCTGGTGGACGCGGCGCGGCGGGTCTTCTCGCGCCTGCCCATGGCGGAGCGCGTATATTCCCGCCTGCGCGGCGCCGGTGAGGGCATCCGCCCCTGGCGTCCCGCCGACGCGCTAGGCGCCGCCGGGCAGCGTTTCTTCGTGCGCGCCTCCGGCAAGCCGCTGACCGAGGGCGTGCCGGGCCTCTACACGCTGGACGGCTTGTATCGCGGGTTGCTGCCGCGCCTGGCTCAGGGCGTGCGCGAGGCGGCCTCCGAGAGCTGGGTGCTCGGGCCGGAGGCCACCGCCGCAGGCGCCGAGGACCCGACGCGGCTGGAGGCCGGGGTGCTGGCGCTCTACGCCAAGGAATACGGCGACGCCTGGCAGGCGCTGCTGGACGACCTGGTGCTGCCGCCCTTTGCCGGGCTGCAGCCGGCGGCCGAAGGGCTGAACATCCTGGGCGCGCCGAACTCGCCCATCCGCGACCTGCTGCGCGGCATCACGCGCCAGCTTTCCCCCGGCACGCCGCCGGAGGGTGCCCCCGGCGCGCCGCCCCCGCCGGGCCGCGCCGCCGCGGCGCAGGGCGTGCCCGCCGAGGCCAATCCCGCCGCCCCCGTGGCCACGGCCGTGGAGCAGCGCTTCCAGGCGCTTCGCGACGCCTCCGGTCAGCCGCTGGACGACATCCTGCGCATCGTGGCCGACCTCTACGTGCAGACCGCGCGGCTGGCCTCCGCGCCGCCCGGCACGGCGCCACCGGCGGCGCCGGCCGGCGGACTGGACCCCGGGCAGCGCCTGCTGGCCGAGGCGGTGCGGCAGCCGGAACCGCTGAGCAAGTGGCTACGCGCGCTGGGGCAGTCCGTGCAGCAGGCCCGCGCCGGCGGCGCCAAGGCCGCCATCGCGGCGGCCGGGGCGCAGCAGGTCGTGCCGCTGTGCCGCGCCATGGAAGGGCGCTTCCCTTTCCGTCGCGACGGCGCCGACATCCCGCTGGATGATTTCAACCGGCTCTTCGCCCCCGGTGGGCAGCTGGACCAGTTCTTCGCCCAGAATGTCCGCCCCTACGTGGACACCAGCAGCAATCCCTGGCGGCCCATGGCCACCGACGGGCTGCAGCCGCCGGTGACCGCCGCCGACGTGCAGCGCTTCCAGCAGGCGCAGGTGATCCGCGACGCCTTTTTCCCCGGCGGCGCCGGCGGCGGTTTGCGCTTCGAGCTGGTGCCGCAGGGGCTAGACGCCGCTTCCACCACCGCCTCGCTGGAGCTGGAAGGCGCCAAGACGGAAATCCCCGCTGCCGGCACGTCCCGCCCGATCCTGGTGACCTGGCCGGCGCGCAACAACGTCACGCTCAGCTTCGACCCGCCGGGCAGTGCGCCGCCGCTGGTCTTCGACGGGGCCTGGAGCACCTTGCGGCTGGCCATGGGGCGCAACAGCACGCTGACCGGACTGCAAGGCCCGCTGCGCGCCAACACGCCGCGCGACCGGCTGCGGCTGACGGTGGTGAACGGCGACCGGCAGGCGGTGTTCGAGCTGCGCGCCGGCAGCAGCATGAACCCCTTCGGCCTGCCGGAACTGGCACAGTTCCGCTGCCCCGTCCTGGCACCGTGAGGGGAGTGCCGTGGCGGGGGACGCGGTGACCGGCTTCTTCGGCAAGATGCCGGCGCATGGCGACTTCGTCCGGCGCAACCTGCCGGCCAGCTTCGTCGGCCCTTGGGACGAGTGGCTGCAATCCGGCATCGCCGCCGCGCGCGAGGAACTGGGCGAGAACTGGGCTGCCGCCTGGGAGGGGGCGCCCGCCTGGCGCTTCGCCCTGCCGGCCGGGGCCTGCGGCCCGGAGCCGGTGGCGGGGCTGCTGCTGCCCAGCCGGGACACGGTGGGCCGGCTGTTTCCGCTGACGCTGGCCGCCGTGCCGGCCGCGGTGCAGCCCGGCGAAACCTGGTTCGCGGCGCTGGAAGCCCTGGCCCGCGAGGCGCGCGCCGGTGGGATGGATGCCGACCGCCTCGCGGAAGCGCTGCCCGCGCCCGAGGGCGAGGGGGCAGAAGCCCCGGGCTGGTGGACGCCCGAGCTGGAATGGCCGCTGGCCGCCCTGTTGCCGGCCGAGGAATTTGCCCTGTTGCTGGAGGTGCCGCATCCGTGACGCCCGTTCTCATCACCTCCGAGAGCTGCACCCATGTCGGCACTGTCCGATCCCGCAACGAGGATGCGGTGGTGGAACGCCCCGATCTCGGCCTCTGGGCCGTGGCGGACGGGGCCGGCGGACACGGGGCAGGGGATGTCGCCTCCGCGGCGGTGGCGCAATCGCTGGACAGCATCCCGCCCGGCCTTTCCGCCGCCGAGCTGCTGGCACAGCTGCGCCTGCGCCTGCTGGCGGTGCACGCTTCCCTGCAGGCGCAGGCCGCAGCGCTCGGGCCGGGGCGGGTGATCGCCACCACGGTGGTGGCAATGCTGGCGCGCAACGGGCACTTCGCCTGCCTTTGGGCCGGCGACAGCCGCGCCTACCTGCTGCGCGACGGCGTAATGCGCCGCATCACCCGCGACCACAGCCTGGTGCAGGAGATGGTGGATCGCGGCGAGCTGTCCGAGGCGGAGGCGGAGAGCCACCCGCAGGCCAACATCATCCTGCGGGCCGTGGGTGCCGGCGGCGAGCTGGAACTGGACAAGGTGTCCGGGCGCATCTCCCCGGGGGACACTTTCCTGCTGTGCAGCGACGGGCTGTTCAAGGCGGTGTCGGAAAAAGCCATCGCCGAACTGATGCGGGCCGGGCAGGGGGCCACGGCACTGATCGAGGCAGGGCTGGCGGGCGGGGCGCGGGACAACATCAGCGCCGTGGCGTTGCGTGCGACGGCTGGCGCGGAGGCCGCCGTGAACGAGACACCGTTGCCGCCGCCAGCCGCGACGGTGAATCAGGCCGATCTGACCCTGCGCAACCCCGCCTGATCCGGCGACCGGCGCCGCTTCCAGGCATAAAAAAAGGCGCCCGGCGCGAGCTGGACGCCTTGGCGCGGTTCCCGGGGGAACCGCGCCGGGTGAGGCCGGACTACTCCTTCTTGGCGGTGGCCAGGTTGTAGGTGGTGGAGGCGGTGGCGCCGGCGGTGTCGTCGCCGATCTTGCCGTACTTGAA
>NZ_JBLLEB010000051.1:0-27528 GCF_047690175.1 Roseomonas sp. BN140053
TCGGGCAGCAGCACGAGGTAGGGTGCGACCAGACCCCATTCCTCATCGGATACGTCGGACGGATAAGCCTTGCGGGTCATCCCGCAAATCTGGACCTCCCCTCAGTCCACAACAGCCTCTAGACCCGCAGGTCCAGCAGCGACCCGCGTGGCAGGATCGTGGCGGGCTGCGCCGGCACCGCTTCCAGCTTGCGCTGCGCGGGGCCGGGGGCCTCCGCGGCAACGACGCCGCCGCCCGCGGCGCGCACCGGCGTCACGGCCCCGGGACCGGCGGTGCGGCCGATGTCCTGGGTGAAGGCGGCGAGCGAGTTCAGGGCGATCATGCGCAGGATCGTGGCCGAGAGACGTGAATCCCGTCTTAACGACGCGGTGGAACGGCGGATCGGGGTGGTGCGCATGCCACCGGGATGCGCCTGGAGGCCGTTAACCTTCCAGCAACCAATGGCTGCAATCCGCGCACCCCCCCCGGCGAGCCGCGGCGGGCTACGGGCGCAGCCTCAGCCCAGCCCGTGGAACTCCCGGTACCAGCGCACGAAATGGCCCAGCCCCTCGTCCAGCGGCGTGCGCGGCGCGAAGCCGGTGGCGGCCTGCAGGGCGGACACGTCCGCCCAGGTGCGCTCGACGTCGCCGGGCTGCATCGGCACCTCGCGGCGCAACGCGCGGCGGCCGGTGTGGCGCTCCAGGCTTTCCAGCAGCGCGTCCACCGGTTCCGGGGTGTGGTTGCCCAGGTTGAACAGCCGGTGCGGCGCCGCTTCCACCACCCGGCCGGGCTCCTCCGCCCGCTGCGGCGGCGCGGGCAGCAGGCGCGCGATGGCCTCCACCACCTCGTCCACGTAGGTGAAGTCGCGCCACACCCGGCCGTGGTTGAAGACGCGGATCTCCTCGCCCGCGAACAGGGCGCGGGTGAAGCTCCAATAGGCCATGTCCGGCCGTCCCCAGGGGCCGTAGACGGTGAAGAAGCGCAGCCCCGTCAGCGGCAGGGCGAAAAGGTGGGCATAGGACTGCGCCATCACCTCGTTGGCCCGCTTGGTGGCGGCGTAGAGCGAGGACGGCCGGTCCACCGGGTCGTCTTCGCGAAAGGGGACCCGCGTGCTGGACCCGTAAACGGAGGAGGAGGAGGCATAGGCCAGGTGCCGCACGGGATGCGCCCGCGCCGCTTCCAGCACCTCCAGGAAGCCATCCACGTTGGCGCGGGTATAGGCGCGCGGCGCCGCCAGCGAGTGCCGCACCCCCGCCTGCGCCGCCAGGTGCGCCACGAAATCCGGCCGGAACCCGGCCCAGGCCGCCGCCAGCGCGCCCGGTTCCGCCACGTCCAGCTCGCGGAAAGCGAAGCCGGGCGCGTCGCAGAGCGCCGCCAGCCGCGCCCGCTTCAGCGCCGGGTCGTAATAGGGGTTCAGGCTGTCCAGCCCGAGCAGCTCCGCGCCCTCCGCCAGCAGCCGTCGGCACAGGTGCGCCCCGATGAAGCCCGCCGCCCCCGTGACCAGCACCCGCGCGCCGCGCAGCGCGCCCATCCCCGCGGAACCCGGGCCGGGCGGGCCGTCGCTCACGCCACGACCGGCAGGAGGCGGCGGTCCTCGATCCAGCCCAGCCGCGCGCCGAGGTCGTCGTCCCGGCACAGCATCACCCGGTGCAGCCCGACGCCGAGCAGGCGTTCCTCGCCCTCGGGCTGGAAAGGCGTGCTGTCCACCGCCGCTTCCAGCAGGCGGCAGCCCTGCGGCACCGACACGCGCAGCACGCAGCCGCCCTGCACGCCACCCGGTATGGCAACGCTGCCCGACACGGCCTCGCCGCCGCGCGGCTCCGCCCGCAGGTACACCTCGCCGCCGCCGGGCGGGGCGCGCAGGTCCAGGTAAAGGCGCCACTCGCCGGCGGCCTCGGCCGGCAGCGGCAGCCGCAGCGTCGCCGTGCCGCCGCGGGTCCAGACGCCCCAGTCTTCCGGCACGTACCAGTTGGGCCCGTCGCGCAGCACCTGGCGCACCGCCAGCGCGGGGGTGGGCACGGTCTCGTCACCCAGCACCGTGTCGTAGAGCTCGCCGGGTTCCAGCGACAGCCGTTCTTCCAGCGGCGGCGCCGGCCGCGCCGCCATGGCCCGCAGGTGGCCGAGCGCCTCGTCCTTCAGCTGGCTCCAGCGGCGCAGGCCGGAACCGTTCCGCACCGCTTCCTCGCGCTCGGCCAGGAAGGCGGGGTCGGTGATCAGCCGCTCCAGCTGGGCGATGAGGTCGGGCTCGTGCTGCGGGGCGAAGTACACCGCGCCGGGGCCGCCGGCCTCGGGCAGGGCGGAATGCTCCGGCACCACCGGCACCTTGCCGTGCGCCAGGCTTTCCGTGACCGGCAGGCCCCAGCCCTCGTAGAAGGAATTGTACACGGTGAAGCGGCAGCCGGCGTAGAGCGCGGCCAGCGCCTCGTCCGACACGCCGTGCAGCAGCACCACGTGGCGCTTCAGCTCGGCGCTGTTCTGCAGCAGCTCCATCGCGCCCTGGGCGTGCCAGCCGGGCTGGCCGACGCAGACCAGCCGCGGCACCCGCGCCGCGCCCAGCTTGCGGATCAGCGCCAGCCAGGCGCGGAACACCAGCAGGTGGTCCTTGCGGCTCTCGATGGTGCCGACGAACAGGGCGTAGGGCTGGCCCGGGCGGAAGCCGCGCAGCCCGTCCAGCACCGCGGGATCCGGCGGCGGCGCCCCGTCCAGCGGGTCGGCATCCAGCCGCACCACGCCGAAGGGCAGGTCCAGCCCCGGCAGCAGTTTTGCCAGCTGCGCCTGCCCGTCGCGGCGCGTGCTCTCGGAATTGCACAGGAAGCCGTGCGCATGCGCGCCCACCGCGGCGAACCAGCGGGCATAGTCGCGCACCATCTCCGCCTGGCAGTGCTCGGGCACGATCAGCGGCACGCAGTCATGCAGGAAGGGGATGTAGCGCAGGCCGCGCTCGCGCTGCGCCGCGCGCAACCCGCGGAAGTAATCCGGCAGTCCCCAGGAATTGCCCAGGTTCACCAGCAGCCCGCCCATCGGGAAGACGTGGCGCGGCGCCTTGAACAGCACCTCGTCCACCCGGGCCAGGGCGGCGGTCCAGTCGGGGTCCGTCATGTCCGCGCCGATCGCGGCCACGGCCAGCAGGTCCAGCAGCGGCGCCGCCGGCAGCGCGCGCCAATAACCGTCGCGATGGTCGAAGCAGACGCAGCCCAGCGTGGTGTCGGGCGGGGCGGGGACGCGCAGGGCGGCGCCGACGATGCCGGCCTGCACGCGCTGGATGCCGGTGGGCGTGCGGCGGCCGTGGAAATAGTCGATCAGGTCGGTGACGTCGAAGGCGAGGGCCAGCCGCTGCGCCGCCGCCGGGGTAGCGTCGCCCGACCCGGCGGGCAGGGCCGGCGGCGCGGCAGCCGGGGGAGCGGCCACCGTTGACGCGAGGAGGGAAGGCGCCGCCGGGCGCGGGGCCGGCGGCATCCGGGGCGGCTCTGGCGCGGTCGGGCCGGCCGGTGGCGGGGCGGGGCGCGTTTCCGGCGCCAGGGCGGAAAACAGGCCCGAGCCCGAGCGCAGCGCCGGCAGCAGCCGGCCGGGTGCGCGCCGCGGCGGCGCCGTCAGGGTGGGGGCGATCCGCACCCCCAGGGCGCGCGCGGCGGCAAAGGCGGCCGCCGCTTCCTCCGCCCGCCCGAGCTTTTCCAGGCAGCGGGCGATCAGCAGCTTCACCTCGCCATCCGTGGGGGCCAGGGCCTCGGCCGCGCGCAGGGCGTCCAGCGCCTCGGCGGGCTCGCCGGCCTCGTGCAGGCAGCGGCCCATCTGGAACAGCGCCGGCCGGTCGCCCGGCCGCAGCGCCACCACCCGGCCATAGGCCGCGGCCGCCGCCCGCCAGTCCCCCGCGTCGCGCCGGGCATCCGCCTCGGCCCGCAGCGCGTCGATCCGCGGCCCTTCGTCCCCCGACATCATCCCTCCGACCCGGTCCCAGCGCGCATGGGTATGGCGGGCGCGGCCGATGCGCCAGAGGGGGGGCAGGGGGGAGGTGGCCGCTTCCGCCGCGACCCTCCCGGCGCCCAGCCCGCCGTGGCCTCGCTCCGGGCAAGCGACCAGCGCCGCGTCCTGCGCCCGGGCGCGCTACGCGGCCGGGCGCCCGGCGATGCGGCGGACATGGCCGCTCACTGCCGGGCAGGGGCGCGCCGTCCGCCCGGCAAGGGGGACCGCAGCACCGCGGGAAGCCTGTAGGATGCGACACCGCCCTTTCCCCACCGCCCAGGAGCGCCCCGCCTTGCCCCAGCCCGACCCGCGCCCCACCCCCGAGCACCCGGACGACGACCCCTGGCTATGGCTGGAGGAGGTGGAAGGCGAACGCGCCCTGGCCTGGGTGGAAGCGCAGAACGCCGCCACGCTCGGCGCCCTGGCCGACGTGCGCTTCGCCGCCGACCGCGACGCGCTGAAGGCGATCCTGGACCGCCCCGACCGCATCCCCTTCGTGTCCCGGCGCGGTGGGCTGCTCTACAACCTGTGGCAGGACGCCGAGCACCCGCGCGGCCTGTGGCGCCGTACAACCGAGGCGTCCTACCGCACCGAAGCTCCGGACTGGGAGGTGCTGCTCGACCTCGACGCCCTGGCGCGCGAGGAAGGGGAGGACTGGATCTGGTCCGGCGCCGGCGTGCTGCCCGACACCCATGACCGCGCCCTGCTGAGCTTCTCGCGCGGCGGCGGCGACGCCACCGTGCTGCGCGAGTTCGACCTCCCCACCCGCTGTTTCGTGGCGGACGGCTTCATCCTGCCCGAAGCCAAGGGCGGCGCTGGCTGGATCGACCGCGACACGCTGGTGCTGTCCTCTGCCCTGGGGGAGGGCATGGCCACCCGCTCCGGCTATCCCCGGACCGTCCGGCTGTGGCGCCGCGGCGAGGACCCGCTCCTCGCCCGCGTGATCTTCGAGACCGACGCCGAGGCGATGAGCTGCTGGGGCGAGCTGGACCGCGACGGCACGGGCGAGCTGATCTTCGTGGACCAGCGCGGCTTCTACGAGGCCGCCGTGCACCTGGGCGACGAGCGCGGCCCGCGCCTGCGCCTGGACCTGCCGCTGGACGCCGCCCCCTCCTGGCACCGCGGCTGGCTGGCGGTGAAGCCGCGCTCGCCCTGGACGATCGACGGCACCACCCACGCCCCCGACACCCTGCTGGGCATCGCGCTGGACGCCTTCCTGGCCGGCCGCCGCGACTTCGCCGTGCTGTTTCAGCCCGCGCCGCGCCGCGCCTTGCAGAACTTCAGCTGGTCCGGCGGGACGCTGCTGCTGTCCGTGCTGGACGAGCTGGAGCCGGTCTTCACCCGCCTCACGCCCTCCGCGGCCGGCTGGTCCGCGGCGCCGCTGGAAGGCCTGCCGCGCATCGGCGTGGTCACCGCCGGCCCGCTGGACGCCGACCCGGCGGAATCCGACGGCACGCTGGTGGCCACGGCGCAGGACCCGCTGACCCCCACCACGCTGCTGCGCATCGAGCCCGGACTGCCCGCGCCCCTGGTGCTCAAGCAGGCGCCGCGCGTTTTCGACGGTAGCGGCCTGCGCATCACCCGGCACGAGGCGACCTCCTCCGACGGCGAGCGCATCCCCTATGTCCAGGTCGGGCCGGAGCGCGAGACCGGCGAGGCGCCCGTGCACCTGTCCGGCTACGGCGGTTTCCGTATCCCCGTGCTGCCCGGCTACAACGCCACGGTGGGCAAGCTGTGGCTGGAGCGCGGCGGCACCGCCGTTTCCGCCAGCCTGCGCGGCGGGGGCGAGTTCGGCACCGCCTGGCACGAGGCCGGACGCCTGCGGCGCAAATCCCTGTCGCACGACGACTTCGCCGCGGTGGCCGCGGACCTCGTGCGCCGCGGCGTTTCCGTGCCAGGGCGCATCGCGGCGGAGGGCGGCTCCAATGGCGGGCTGCTGATCGCCAACATGCTGACCCGCTTCCCCGACCATTTCGGCGCGCTGTTCTGTACCATCCCGCTGATCGACATGCGCCGCTATTCCAGGCTGCTGGCCGGCGCCAGCTGGATCGCCGAGTACGGCGACCCCGACAAACCCGAGGACTGGGACTTCCTGCAGCACGTTTCCGCCTATCACCAGGCAGTGCCCGGCCGTCCCTATCCGCCGATCCTGCTGGCCACCACCCGCCGCGACGACCGCGTCCATCCCGGCCACGCCCGCAAGATGGCCGCCAAGCTGCAGGCCATGGGCTACGACGCCCGCTTCTTCGAGCCCGCCGCCGGCGGCCACGGCTACGGCAAGGACAGCACCGAGCGCGCCACCTTCGCCGCGCTCGGCATGGCTTTCCTGCGCCGTGCCATCGGCTGGGAACCCGCGACGGGCTGACCCGCGGGCCGTGGGCCGGCGGGACGCGACGCACCGGCCGGTTCCGGCGGAGGCCGGCTCAGCGATACGGCCAAGCGCCGAGCCACTGCACCAGCGACACCTCCGGCACGCCCGCGGCCAGCATGGCCAAGCGGTCGAAGCCCAGCGCGATGCCGGAGCCGGCGGGCATGCCGTGCTCCAGCGCGGCCAGGAAATCCTCGTCGGCCGGCCAGCCCTCGGCGTAGAGGCGCGCCCGCTCGGCCACGTCGCGGCGGAAGCGGGCGCGCTGCTCGGCCGGGTCGCACAGCTCGTCGAAGGCGTTGGCCAGCTCGATGCCGGCCAGGAACAGCTCGAAGCGCAGCGCCGCGCGCCGGTCGGCCGGGTCGCGCCGGGCCAGCGCGGCCTGCGGCGCCGGCCAGTGCGTCAGGAAGCTGGCGCGGTCGCGGCCGAGCTGCGGCTCCACCCGCTCGGCCAGCAGGCGGAAGAACAGCGTTTCCCAGTCTTCCTCCTCCGCCACGTCGAACCCGGCACGGCGGGCGGCGGCGCTCAGGGCGAGGCCGTCGCCCTCGCCATCCGGGCGCACCGTGGCCAGCAGGTCGATCCCGCCGCACCAGCGCGCGAAGGCTTCGGCCACGGTGATCCGCTCGAAGGGCAGGCGCAGGTCGGTGGCAACCCCGGCATGCGACACCTCCGTCGGCAGCACGGCGCGGCAGAACTCCTCCGTTTCGTCCATCAGCCCATCGAGGCCGAGGCCGGGCCGGTACCATTCCAGCATGGTGAATTCCGGCATGTGCCGGGCGGAAATCTCGCCGTTGCGCCAGACCCGCGCCAGCTCGAAGACCGGACCGGCGCCGGCCACCAGCAGCCGCTTCAGCGCCAGCTCGGGCGAGGTCCGCAGCCACAGGTCGCGCGGCCGGTCGGCCGCGAGATGCGGCTCGTAGCGCGAGCGCAAGGCCTGCAGGTGCACCTCCATTCCCGGCGCCGGCACCAGGGCGGGGGTTTCCACCTCCGCCACCCCGCGCGCGGCGAAGAAGGCGCGGGTGGCGGCGGTCAGCGCGGCGCGGCGGCGCAGCGCCGGCAGCCGGGCGGCAAGGCTGTCGGGGTGCCAGGCGGGCAGAGGAGTAGGCAGGGAAGGAATGGGCGGCATTGCGGGGCAGGGCTTAGCGGGGCTAAGCGCGGCGGGCCATGCCGGACGGCCTTCTTCCCCACCCCCCGCAGCAGGGCGCCGCGCCGAAGGGCACCGCGCATCAGGGCGCCGTGCCGCCGCGTCACGCCGACGCCACGGGCCGTCCGCCCGTTCCCGACGCGCCGCACCGCACCCTGCGCGACCCCGAGGCCCTGGTGGCCGCCGGCCTGGCCGAGGCCGCCGACCTGCCGGCGCTGCGCGAGGTCGCCGCGCGCTACGCCGTGTCCGTCACCCCCGCGGTGCGGGCGCTGATCGACCCGGCCGATCCCGCCGACCCCATCGCCCGCCAATACCTGCCGCACCCCGACGAGCGCCGCACCGCCCCGGACGAGCTGGCCGACCCCACGGCCGACCACCCGCATTCCCCCGTGCCGGGGGTGGTGCACCGCTACCCCGACCGCGCGCTGCTGAAGCCCATCCTGGCCTGCCCGGTCTATTGCCGCTTCTGCTTCCGCCGCGAACAGGTCGGCCCCGATGGCGGCCTGCTGTCGGAGGCGGAACTGGACGCCGCCCTGCACTACTTCGAGCGCACCCCCACCCTGCGCGAGGCGATCCTGACCGGCGGCGACCCTCTGCTGCTCTCGCCCCGGCGCCTGGGCGAGATCCTGGCGCGCCTTTCGGCCATTCCGCACCTGGAGGTGCTGCGCATCCACAGTCGCGTCCCCGTGGCCGATCCGGGCCGTGTCACGGACGCGCTGGTGGCGGCGCTGGACACCGACAAGGCGCTGTTCCTTTGCGTCCACGCCAACCACGCGCGGGAATTCGCGCCCGAGGCGCGCGCCGCGCTGCGGCGGTTGTCGCGCGGCGGCGTGTCGCTGCTCGGGCAGTCCGTGCTGCTGCGCGGGGTCAACGACACGGAGGCCGAACTGGAAGCCCTGCTGCGCGCCATGCTGGCGGCACGGGTGAAGCCCTACTACCTGCACCAGCTCGACCGCGCCCCCGGCACGGCGCGCTTCGAGGTCCCCATCACCGAGGGCCGCGCCCTGCTGCGCGCCCTGCGCGGGCGGGTGTCCGGCCTGGCCTGGCCGGTTTACGCGCTGGACCTGCCGGGCGGACGCGGCAAGGCCCCGCTCAACCCGGATTTCGCCGCCCCCGACGGCGCGGGCGGCTGGACGGTGGTGGCCCCCCTGGACGGCGGCACGCACCACCACGCCGGGCGCGAGCCCTGAACCGCCCCGGCCGTCTCTTCCCGGAACGGCGGCCCGAGCGCAGCGGAACCACCGGCTGCCCGCAACCCTGCTCGGCCGCGGCGCCCCTCGCGCCGCCGGTCAGCCGCGGCCCGGTGCCGCGGTCACGCCGGTTCCGGGTCCGCGTCGTGGAGGACCCGGACCTCGCATTCCAGCCGCGTCGCCACGTCGCAGCGCCGCATCAGGGCTTCCCGGGTGGCGGCGAAAGCGGCCGCCGCGAGCGTGCGGCGCATCTCCTCCCGGCTCGCGAACCACAACTCCTCGATGCAGTCGGCCTGCAGCTCGCCGTGCCCGTCGGGCATCGGCCAGTTGCCGACCAGGCGGCGCAGCGCCGGCGCGGCCCGCAGCACCGTCGGGGCGTGGGCCTCGCTCCACCACGCCGCGAAGTCCGGCGCGCTCACGGCCGGGCGGCGCCGCAGGACGGTGACCGCCAGGAAGGGGGTGAGCGGGCCGTCCAGCGCCACCTGCTCCACCGCGAAGAGCGATGTCCGGTTCACGCGCTCGGCAAAGGTGGCGTCCTCGTCCGCCTCCATCGCGGCCCGCTGCGCGGCCGAGGCGTGGTGGCGGTCGCGGGCCGCCTCGTCCCGGAAGAACAGCATGCCGATTCCGTCGGGTCCGTCCTCCGCCGCCTCCCCAGACGGCCCCGGCAGGGCCGGGCAGAGCAGGTAGCGAAAGATGTTCGCGAAGCCCTGCTGCGCCTGAAAGCTCGCGGAAAGCGCCCCGTGGCGCATCCAGCGCTCCGGGAACCCCTCGCGCGTGAGCGACGGGTTGCGCCGGGCCAGGTAGAGCCGCTTGGGCCGCAGGGTCATGCTGCCACCTGCCGGGGAAGACCCCGTGGGGCGGATTCGGACGACGGGGAAGGGAGCGCGGACATGCCGCCCTTTTCGCCGGATTGCCGCATCCGATCCACACGCCCGGCGAAAACTCTCGTGCCCCCCCCGCCGGGCGTCGGACGCAAGGGCCTTCTCCCGACGCGGGCGCTGCCAGGGCCGCTGGCCTTTTCCTGGCTCAGCCCGCCGCCGCCCACCATTGACGCGCCCTGCCGCCTCGTTGCCTTCTCGGCAGAACGAACCGGGACGAGAGTGGGAGGAACACGGATGATCACGCGCCGCAGCCTGGGCGGGCTTCTCGCCCTGGGCAGCCTCTCCCTGGGCAGCCTCGCCCCGCTCGCCGCGCCTGCCTGGGCGCAGGCCGAGGGCTTTCCCGAGCGCAACGTCACTCTCGTGGTGCCCTGGCCGCCCGGTGGCTCCACCGACGCGGTGGCCCGCATTCTCGCCGCCCGGCTGCAACAGGACACCGGGCGTGGCTTCGTGGTGGACAACCGCGCCGGCGCCAACGGCACGATCGGCTTCGCCTCCGTCGCCCGCGCCCGGCCCGACGGCTACACCGTGCTGATCGGCACCGGCTCCACCTACGCGATGGCGCCGCACCTGTACCAGCTGCCCTACGACAATGACCGCGCCTTCACCGGCGTGGGGCTGATCGCCTCCCAGCCGCTGATCCTCTGCATCCCCGGCACGGCGCCGCAGCGGACGCTGGCGGAGTTCGTCGCGGCGGCCAAGGCGCCGGGCGCGCGCATGGCCTATGCCAATGCCGGCACCGGTTCCTCCACGCACCTGGCGACGGAGCTCTTCCTCCAGGCGGCGGGGGTGGAGATGACGGATGTGGGCTATCGCGGCGGCGCCCCGGCGGTGCAGGGCACCGTGACCAACGAGGTGCAGCTGATCATCCAGGCGGCCGCCGGCGTGCTGCCGCTGATCCAGTCGGGCGAGCTGCGGGCGCTGGCGATCAGCAGCGCCGAGCGTTCCCCCGTGGCCCCCACCATCCCGACCTTCCGGGAACAGGGCTTCGACGTGGTGGTGGCCGAGCACATCGCGGCGCTCGTCCCTGCCGGCACGCCCGCCCCGGTCGTGGCGCGGCTCAACGCCCTGTTCCAGGCGGCCCTGCAGGCGCCTGAGACGCGCGAGCGCCTGGCGCCCCTGGCGGCCGTGGCGGAAACCCAGCGGCCCGAGGAATGGGCGGCCTACAACGCGGCCGAGAACGCGCGCTGGCGCGACGTGATCCGCTCGCGCAACATTCGGGTGCAGTAGCGGTGGCGCCCGGCAGGCTTCCGGCCCGCCGCCCCGGCCTGCCGGGAACCCGCCGGCCGCTTCCCGGGCCATATGCCGCGCGCGGTTGCCCGAACGCGCCTCGGGCGGTAAAGCCCGGCCCTCGCGCGGGCTCCGTGCCCGCCCTCCCATTCTTTCGAAGCTCCTAGGGTACCCCGCGCCATGGCGAAGCAGCAGGCCAATCAGATGCGTCCCGGCCACGTGATCGAGTTCGAGGGGCGCCGCTGGTCCGTGCTCAAGATCAACATCATGACCCCCGGCAAGGGCGCCGCGGTGATCCAGGTCGAGATGCGCGACGTGAAGAACGGCGCCAAGAAGGACCAGCGCTGGCGCACCCAGGACACGGTGGAGCGCCTGACCACCGAGGACAAGGACTTCACCTTCTCCTACACCGACGGCAACAACCTCGTGCTGATGGACCCCGAGAGCTTCGAGCAGGTGTCCGTGCCCAAGGACATCCTCGGCGACCGCCTGCCCTTCCTGGTGGAGAACATGGCCGTCAACGTCCGCCTGATCGAGGGCGACCCGGTGAGCATGGACATCCCCGAGCAGGTAACGCTGGAAGTGACGGAAGCCGATCCGGTGGTGAAGAACCAGACGGCCACCTCCTCCTACAAGCCGGCCATGCTCAGCAACGGCGTGAAGACCATGGTGCCGCCCTTTATCGCCACCGGCGAGAAGATCGTGGTGCGCACCGAGGACGCCTCCTACGTGGAACGCGCCAAGGGCTGAGCCCCGGCGTTTCCGCCCGGCCGGCGACGGTTCGCGCGGAGATGTGGTTTCGCCACCGGGCCTGGCCGGCACAGTTTTCGCCGCAGCGGGACCGGCCGGTGCCCGCCGCCCGGACCGGCAGCCGGCCCGGAATCGTCGCCCCCGGCGGCGTCGCCCCGGGCCCGCCTTTCCAGGCGCCCGCCGGCCGCGGCGCCTCGGCCCTGCGGCCCGCCGCCCGTGGCGTGCCACCCTCGCGGTGCCCGGTTCACGCCGGCGCCAGTTCTGCCCCCGGCTCCCGCCGCCCCAGCGCGGCCGGGCCGCCGGGTGCGCCCGATCAGCGTCCGGCCGCGCACCCCCCGTGTGGCCGCACGAAGGAACCCAACCGATGCGCACCAGCACCCGCCTTTCCCCCGCGCTCAACGTCGTGGTGCAGGCGGCCCAGAAGGCCGGCAAGCGCCTGCTGCGCGACTTCGGCGAGGTCGAGAACCTGCAGGTGACCGCCAAGGGCCCGGGCGACTTCGTGTCCCAGGCCGACCTGCGCTCGGAAGAAACGCTGCGGCAGGAGCTCGGCCGCGCCCGCCCGGGCTTCGCCTTCCTGATGGAGGAGAGCGGCGCCTCCGGCGAGGCCGACTGGGAATGGCGCTGGGTGGTGGACCCGCTCGACGGCACCTCCAACTTCCTGCACGGCATCCCGCAATGGTGCGTCTCGATCGGCATCGAGAAGCGCACCGGCGAGAACAGCTCCGAGCTGGCCGCGGGCGTGATCTACAACCCTGCCTCCGACGAGATGTTCTGGGCCGAGAAGGGCGTGGGTGCCTTTCTCAACGACCGCCGCCTGCGCGTCTCGGCCCGCCGCGACATGCGCGAGGCGTTGTTCGCCACCGGCATCCCCTTCGCGGCCGTGCAGCGCAAGGCGGAATTCTCCACCACCCTGGCCCGGCTGATGCCGCAGGTCGCCGGCATCCGGCGCTTCGGCGCGGCGGCGCTGGACCTCGCCTGGGTCGCGGCCGGGCGCTACGAGGGTTACTGGGAACTCGGCCTCAAGCCCTGGGACTGTGCGGCCGGCATCCTGCTGGTCAAGGAAGCGGGCGGCTACGTCACGGAACCCGAAGGGGGCGAGGCCTGGAGCACGCCCACCCCCTCGGGCAACATCGTGGCCGGCAACCCGCACCTGCACGCCGTCCTGCGCGAAGCGGTGGTGGAAGGCATGACCCGCGTCGCCAGCAGCCGCAGCAACGCCGCCGGAGCGCCGGGCTGAGCAACGCGTGGACGCGCTGCACCGCGCCGTCTAGCCTGCGCCACGCCATGCGCCGCGCCCCCGACCCGTTCCGCCGCGCGGCGACCCTCGCCGCCCTGATGGTGCTGGCCGCCGGGGCACCGGCCCTGTCCCAGGTCGTGCCGCCGCTGGCCGGGCCGCGCAGCCCGGCCGCCGCCCCGCCGCCGCTCGCCGTGCTGCCCTCCACCCCGGCACCGATCCCGCCGGTGAACCGCTCCGCCCAGCTCGGCGAATTGCCGCTGACCCCGGCCTTCACGCCGCTGCCTGAAGGCGGCTGGCGCCTGACCGGTTCGGCCGGGCAGGGCGCGGCGCAGGGCCGCGACGCCCAGGCGGTAGGACGCCTGGCCCGCGCCCTGGCCGAGCGCACGCAGGGCCGCGTCACCGTGCTGGCCCGCGTGGCCGGGCCGGCGGACGACCCCTCCATGGCCCGGCGCGCCAGCATGGCCAACGCCATCGCCATGAAGCGCATGCTGGAGGCCGCGGGCCTGCCCGGCACGCGCATCGACCTCCGCCCGCTCGGCCGCACCGCCGAGGCGGAGAACAGCCTGGACATCATCCCCCCCTTACCGTCCCGCAACAGGCAGGCCGCCCCCCCATGACCCGCCCCACCAAATACCTGTTGCGGATGCTGCTGTTCCTGGTGGCCGTGCTGGCCATCGTGGCGGCGCTGTTCGACACGCTGGAAGGGGCCTTCGGCGCCAACCTCGTGCTCAACACGGTGATCGCCGCCGTGCTGCTGCTGGGCATCGTGTGGAACATCCGGCAGGTGCTGGCGCTGAAGCGCGAAACCGACTGGCTGGACGCTTTCCGCAACCCACGCCCCGGCGCCCCGGAACCGCCCGCGCCGCGGCTGCTGGCACCCATGGCCTCCATGCTGGCCTCACGCCGCGGCGGCGACCGCCTGTCGCTCTCGGCCCCTGCGATGCGCACCGTGCTGGACGGCCTCGCCTCCCGCCTCGATGAGAGCCGCGAGCTGTCGCGCTACATGACGGGGCTGCTGATCTTCCTGGGCCTGCTCGGCACCTTCTGGGGGCTGATCCTGACCATCGGTTCGGTGGCCGAGGTCATCAACGGCATGTCGGTCGGCGCCGGCGACCTCAACACCCTGTTCAACCAGCTGAAATCCGGCCTGGCGCAGCCGCTGCGCGGCATGGGCGTGGCCTTCTCCTCCTCCATGCTGGGCCTCGCCGGCGCGCTGGTGCTGGGCTTCCTCGACCTCACCGCCGGGCAGGCGCAGAACCGCTTCTTCAACGAGCTGGAAGAATGGCTCGCCAGCCTCACCCGCCTCTCCTCCGGGGTCCTGGGCCCCGAGGGCGACGGCGGCGGCTCCGTGCCCGCCTATGTCCAGGCCTTGCTGGAACAGACCGCCGAGAACCTGGAAAGCCTGCAGCGCACCCTGGCCCGCGGCGAGGAGCGCTCCGCCGCCGCCAGCCAGGGCCTCATCACCCTGACTGAGCGGCTGAGCGTGCTGACCGACCAGATGCGCGCCAGCCAGACCCTGATGACCCGCGTGGCCGAGAGCCAGGCGGCCCTGGCCCCCGTGCTGACCCGCCTCGCCGACGTGCAGAACCACGACGAGGCCGCCCGCAACCACCTGCGCAACATCGAGCTCTACCTCGCCCGCGTGCTGGAAGACTCCGCCCAGGGCCGTGCCCAGTCCACCCAGGAGATCCGCTCGGAGATCAAGCTCCTGGCCCGCACCATCGCCGCTCTGGCCGAGGCGCCGCAGCCGTGACGGCGGCTCCGGCGTCGTGCGGGTGGCTTGCAGGGAGGGCTCTGCCCCCCTGCACCCCCCGCCAGGAAACTGAGTTTCCTGGACCTTCCGTTCGTAAAAGTACGGTGCTGGTGGACACAGGGGTGCCAGTGACGCGGCTACGCCGTCGCTGGCACCCCTGTGTCCACCAGCGCCAACTCACGGCGGGGTCCGGGGATCTCCTAGGTCCCCGGCGGAGGGTGCGGGAGGCAGCGCCTCCCGCAGGCCATCCAGCGCCACGCAGGACCCGCGCGTCATGGCACTGAGCCGCCGCCGGCGCGGGGGCGGGGAGGGGCTGAACGCCTGGCCCGGCTACGTGGACGCGCTGTCCACGCTGCTGATGGTAATCATCTTCGTGCTGCTGGTCTTCGTGCTGGCGCAGGGCTTCCTGTCGGTGGCGCTGTCTTCGCGCGACCGGGCGCTGGACCGGCTGAACCGGCAGGTGGCGGAGCTGGCCGAGCTGCTGTCGCTGGAACGCGGGCAGGTCGAGGAACTGCGCGGCGGGCTGGGCCGGGCACAGGAGGAAGCGCGGCAGGCCGCCGCAGCGCGCGAGATCGCCCTGCGCGAACTGAGCGGCCTGCGCGACGAGCGCGACCGCCTGGGCACCGAGCGCGACGGGTTGCGCGGCGAGCGCGACCGGCTGGCGGCACGGCTGTCCGACACGGAGCTGACGGGCCGCGGCACCGGCGAGCGCATCGCCTCCCTGGAAACCCGGCTGGCCGAGGCCCTGACCCGGGCCGAGGCGGCGGGCGGCGAAACCGCCCAGGCCGTACGCGAACGCACCGGCACCGCCCGCGCCCTGGCCACCGAGCAGGCGGCCCGGCAAACCGCCGAACGCGCCCTGGCTGCCGAACAAACCGCGCGCCGCCAGACCGCCGAGAGCCTGACGGCGGAACAGGCTGCCCGGCAGCAGGCCGAGCGCGCCCTGGTCACGGAACAAGCCGCGCGCCGGCAAACCGCGGAAAGCCTGACGGCGGAGCAGACGGCGCGCCGGCAGGCGGAAGCCTCGCTGGCTACGACGCGGGCCCAGGCGGAACAGGCGGCGCGCGATCTCGCCGCCCTGCGCGCCGAGGCGGAGCGGCTGAACACCCAGGTCCGCACGGATGCCCGGACGATCGAGGCACGGCTGGCCGACCTCGCGCGCCTGAGCGAGCAGGTGCAGGCGCTGACCGCCCTGCGCGATCGGTTGGAACGGCAGGCGCAGGAAGCCCTGGCGCGGGCCGGGGACGAGGAGCGCCGCCGCGGCGCGGCCGAAGCCCTGGTGGCGGAGGCCAACCGCCAGGCCGGCACCGCCGCCGAGGCGCGCCGGGCGGCGGAAGCCCAGGCCGGGGAATATGGCCGCCTGGCCGAGAGCGCCCGGGCCCAGGCCGCGCTGCTGGCGCAGCAGCTGGAAGCCCTGCGCGCGGAGCTGCGCCGCGTCGCCGGCGCGCTGGACGCGCAGGAAAGTGCCGGGCGGGACAAGGACGCGCAGATCGCTGCCCTCGGCACGCGGCTGAACGCGGCGCTGGCGGCGCGGGTGGAGGAACTGCAGCGCTACCGCTCCGACTTCTTCGGCCGGGTGCGGGAAGTGCTAGGCGACCGGCCGGACGTGCGCGTGGTCGGCGACCGCTTCGTGTTCCAGTCCGAGGTGCTGTTCCCCGTCGGCAGCGCCGAGCTGAGCGAGCGCGGCCAGGCGCAGATCCGCCAGATCGCCGGCGTGCTGAAGGAGATTTCCGGCCGCATCCCCGAAGGGGTGAACTGGCTGCTGCGGGTGGACGGCCATGCCGACCGCACCCCGCTGCGCGGCGGCGGCCGCTTCGCCTCCAACTGGGAACTCTCCTCGGCCCGCGCCATCGCCGTGGCGCAGCTGATGATCAACGAAGGCTTGCCGGCCAACCGCGTCGCCGCCGCTGCCTTCGGCGAGAACCAGCCGCTGGACGACCGCGACACGCCCGAGGCCCTGGCGCGCAATCGCCGCATCGAGCTGCGGCTGACGGATCGCTGAGGGAAACGGCGCGACGCCTATCCCGGCAGCAGCGCCCGCGCTTCCGCGTCCCGCTCGATCGGCCAGGCGTAGAAGTTGAACACGTAGGGGTCGGAGGCGGCGAAGACCGCGGGGTCCGGGCTGGCGCGCTGCATGCTCGGCCGGTGCAGCGCGGCCATCGGCTGCCAGGCGCCGTGCAGCGCGAAGCAGGTCACGTAGTCCAGCGCGTCCAGAAAGGCCGGCACCGCCCAGGTGGAGCCCTCGCGGTGCCGCTCCTCCAGCTCCAGCGTCAGCACCGGGCGGCAGCGGCGCAGCGTGCCGAGCGCGCCGCGCAGCACCTCGTATTCCCCGCCCTCGGCGTCCAGCTTCATCGCCGTCACGCCGGGCAGATTCAGCGAATCCAGCGTGATCGCCGGCACGTCCAGCCGCCGCACCGTCACGCGGGCGCTTTCCTGCGCGGCGTAGCTCTTGCTGGTGGAGGCCCATTGCTCCTGCGCCACCCCGTCCAGCACGGGCACCGAGAGCGGCACCGTCCCGGCCACGTCGCCCAGCGCTTCCGGCCGCAGCGTCACCCCCGGCAGGCCGCCGCAGGCCGCGCGCAGCCGGCGAAAGGCCTCGGGCAGCGGCTCGAAGGCCAGCACCTCGGCGCCGGGCAGCTGCGACAGCGGCAGGGTCAGCAGCCCGTCATGCGCGCCCACATCCACCACCGTGCCGGGGCGGTGCAGGGCCCGCAGGAAGCGCAGCTCGTCCACCGGAACCGCCTCGCGGCTAGTCGTCCGTCGGGTGGCGGCGCCAGAAGGTCAGCAGGGCGGCCACCGCCAGCAGGCCGACCACCAGGATCGGCGCGGCCTCGAAGCCGCGGGGCGCCGCCATGGGGATCCACACCAGCAGCCCCAGCAGCACGGCGAAGAGCAGGAGGCGGGTGATCATGCCGGCAGGTGCCGGTTCAGGAAGTCCCGCGTGCGGGACCGCGCCAGCTCCGTGCTGGCCGGGTCGAAGGAGTCGCGGTCGTCGCAGGCGAAGCCGTGGCCGGCACCGCCGTAGACGAAAATTTCCACCCCCGGCTGCGCTTCGCGGATGCTGTCCACGTCCGTCAGCGGGATGCCGCCATCCTTCTCGCCGAAATGGAGCTGCACCGGGCAGTTCGGCACCTCCGTGCGGGTGCCGGCGATGCCGCCGCCGTAATAGCCCACCGCGGCCACGAAACCGGTGCTGCGGGTGGCGCCCCACCAAGCCAGGGTGCCGCCCCAGCAGTAGCCGATGATGCCGTGCCTGGCGCCGGCGGGCAGGGCCGCGGCGGATGCGGCGATGTCGGCCATAGCGCCGTCGTCCGGCACCTGCTTGCGCAGCGCCATGCCGCGCTGCCGGTCCTCAGGGCCGTAGCCCAGCTCGGCGCCGCGCTCGGCACGGTCGAACAGGGCCGGGGCGATCACGGCGAAACCCTCGGCGGCGAAGCTGTCGCACACGCGCCGGATATGGCTGTTCACGCCGAAGATTTCCTGCACCAGCACCAGGGCGCGCTTGGCGTCGCTCGGCCCGACCTGGTAGGCGCCGAAGCGATGCCCGTCCGCCGCCGTCAGTTCGATCTGCATGATGTTTCGGATTCTCCCTCGCCGTGCCGCGCCGGTGTATCCTCGCGGCATGGCCGAAATCGTCAACCTGAACCGTTTCCGCCGGAACAAGGCGAAGGCGGAAAAATCCGTCCAGGCCGCCGCCAACCGGGTGAGCCACGGCCGCACCGGGGCGGAAAAGGCCGCCGACCGCCAGGCCGCCGAGCGCCGCGCCGCCCTGCTGGACGGCGCCCGGCGCGACGACGTGGACGCGCCGGGCGGGGACGAACCCCCGCCCGGACGCTGACCCGTCAGCTCTTCGGCGCGGCCAGGCTGCGGACCTCGTCCATCGCCTCGGCAAAGCGGCGGTTCAGCACGCTCAGCGCCTCGGAGTTGGATTTCTGGATGAGGTCGGCGATCTCCTTCATGTTGCCCACCGCGCGCTCATAGGTGGACTTCAGCATCTCGCTCTGCTTGGCGACCTTCTGCTGCGGGTCGGACTGCTCGGTGACGGCGCGCATGGCGTCCGTCATTTCCGACATCGACTGCTGCAGGATCTCCATGTGCCGCTTCGCCACCGCCTGCGCGCCTTCCAGGGCGACGCGGTTGGCGGAGGAGAGCGCTTCCAGGTTGCGCCGCTGCGCCGCAGCGAGGCTTTCCAGGTCGGGCATGGCGGGCAGCTTCATCTCGGCCAGCATGCGCATGGGGTCGATGTCCCCGGGGCGGTTGAACGCGTCGGACATGGGTTTTCTCTCCTCCCTGAGAGTGCTGTTGCAACGCGCGAGAGCGCGAAGGGGTGCGGTCAGGGTGTGGCCGGGCCGATGCTGGTATAGGGGTTGGGGGCTTCGGGCGGCGAGGGCGGTTCCATCTCCCCGGCCGCGGGCAGGTCCGCATCCTCCGCCGGGGGCGGCGCGGCCAGGTCGCCGTCGGGCAAGCGCAGGGTGCGCGCCACGCGCTCGGCCTGGTCCAGCGCCTTGTCCAGCGCCGACATGGTGGGGCCGAGATCGGCGCTGTCGTCGTTGACCCAGGCACGCGACACGCTCAGCCAGACCCCCACCAACCCCTGCACGCGCAGGCCCCCGGTGAAGCCGGCCGTGTCCACCTCGGCCGCTTCCAGCATCCAGGCCATCGAGGCCATCAGCCCCGGCGACAGCGCCAGCGCCAGCAACGGGTCGCGCCGGAGGTCGGCCTGGAAGCGCAGCAGCCCTTCGCGGTGCGGCGCCAGTGCGTCGAAGCGGCGCATCAGGACGTCGAAGATCCGGTCGCGCACGGTGCCGCCGCCGTTCGGCACCGTGCCGGCCAGCACCGCACGGTCCACCGCCCGGGCATGGGCGGCCAGCAGCGCGAAGGGGCTGGCGCCGAGGCCGCGCAGGCTTTCCAGGCTCTCGCCGCTCTCGTCCGCGATGCGGCGGAAGGTGACGCCGTGCCAGCCATGCTCGGCCACCACGCGCCACAGGGCATCGATCACGCGGGGGTCGAGGTCGGGGGTGTTCTGCATGGGGCAGCAGTTTGGCCCGCCCGGGCGGTTCCGCCACCCCCGTCAGGCGCGAAGGGTGCGCGAAACGGCGCTCAGCCGGCCAGTTCGCGCGACCGTTCGGTGGCGGCGGCGACGGCCCGGCGCACCAGGGCGGGCCAGGCTTCCTCGGCCATCAGCACGGCCAGGGCACGTTCCGTGGTGCCCTTGGGGCTGGTGACGTTCTTGCGCAGCACCGCCGCGTCCTCGGGGCTCTGGGCCAGCAGGGCGCCGGAACCGGCCACCGTGGCGCGCGCCATACGGCGGGCGAGGTCGGCCGGCAGCCCCTGGTCGCGTGCCGCGGCTTCCAGCAACTCGGCCAGCAGGAAGACGTAGGCCGGGCCGCCGCCGGACACGGCGGTCACGGCGTCCAGCAGCCCTTCCTCGGCCACCCAGTCCACCTCGCCCACGGCGGAGAGCAGCGCGTCCGCGAGGTCGCGGCGCTCGCCCGACACGTCGGGGCCGGCAAAGGCGGCGGTGAAGCCCTGGCCGATGGCGGCGGGGGTATTGGGCATGGCGCGCACGATGGCCGCCGGGGCGCCCAGCATCGCCGCCATGCCCGACACGGTGTGCCCGGCCATGATGGACACGAACAGCGCGCCGTCGCGGGCGAAGCGACCATATTCCGGCATGGCGCGGGGCGCTTCCTGCGGCTTGATGGCCAGCAGCACCGCGGCGGGCCGGAAATCGGCCGGCAGCGACGCTGCATCGGGGACGACCCTCACGCCGGGACCCGCCGCGGCATCGGCCCGCGGGTCCACCGCCACGGCCTCGGCGATGCCGCGCGCCAGCCAGCCCGACAGCAGCGCGCCGCCCATCTTGCCGCAGCCCACCAGCAGCACAGGCGGCAGCGGGGCGGTGGACACCGTCACGCCTCGCCCACGCAGTCCAGCATGGCGGCCTGCAGCGCGTCCTGCGGCGAACGACCGCCCCAGAGCACGAACTGAAAGGCCGGAAAGAAGCGCTCGCACTCGGTGATGGCAATGTCCACCATGTCCTCCAGCGATTCCGCCGAGGCGCCGGGCGCGCCGCGCAGCAGCACGGCGTGGCGGAACACCGGCAGCCCGTCCTCGCCCTCCAGCCCGAAATGGCCCATCCACAGCTTCTCGTTGGCCAGGGCCAGCAGCTCGAACAGCTTGGCCCGGCGCTCGGGGGGGACCTTCATGTCGAAGGCGCAGGTGAAGTGCATGGCGCTGATCTCGGACGACCAGGCGAAGTGCAGGCCGTAGTCGCACCACTTCCCCGGGGCTTCCGCAGCCATCTCGCGCGGCGAGCGGCGGTCGAACGCCCACTCGTTGGCCGAGATGATCTGTTCCACCACGTCGAGGGGGTTGGACGCCTTTTCCCGGCGTCCGAGGGCGAGTGGAGCGGTCATCGCGGCACCTCCGTCCCGTCCTTGAGGAGGTTGCGACCACCGAGTCTAGCGGGACTCGGAGGGTCCAGCCCCTAGCTGTTGATACTGCGCCGCAGAACTCGCGGCAACGCCAGGGGCTTCACGGAGGTGTGTCGTTGCGTAACGGCCTCTTTCGCCGGCCACGGTCGGGGATGGGGGCAAGCCCCCGGGGCAAGGGCGGAGAAAGGTAGGGACACCCACCGCACGGCGACGGGCGGAAAGGGGCGCGCGACCCGTTTCCGCCCGCGCCGGCCTCAGTCGCGCCCGCCGCGCGGGTCGGGGCCGGCCTCGTCCGTGCTCTCCGCCACCGGGTTCTCCGGGCGCTTCGGCGGCGCGCCGGCCTCGGGGTCGGGCACCGCGGGCGCCGCGGGCGGGGTCGTGCCGCCGCCCGGCATGCCGCCCGCCGCGCCGCCGCTCTCGCCGGCGGTGGCGCCCGTGGCCCATTGCGGCTCGCCGGTGAAGGGCGAGGCCTGCTTCGCTTCCAGCGCCGCCACCCGGGCGGCCAGGGCCTCCGACTGCTCGCGCGCCCGGCGGGCCAGCTCCATGGCCGCGTCCAGTTCCTCGCGCCGCACCAGCTCCAGGCGCTGGATCATGCCCTCCAGCTGCGAGCGGATCGCTGCCTCCGCCTCGCCGCGCAACCCGGCCAGGGCCGAAAAGGCGCCGCCGGCCACGCCGGCCATGTCGTCGAAGAAGCGCCCGCCGCGCGGGCCACCGCCGAAGCCGCCGAACCCCCCGCCAGTGCTGCCGCCGCCGTTGCCGGGTCCACGTTCGTCCTGCATCTCGCACACTCCCTTGCCGCGCACGGCGCGCGCTGCCATCACCGGCCGCATATGGGGTCTGCACCGCCCCGGTCCTAGCAACGCGGGATGCACCGCCATGTTCCTGGTCACCGGCGGCGCCGGCTTCATCGGCTCCAACCTGGTCGGCGCCCTGTGCGCCCGGGGGGCGGAGGTCACGGTCTGCGACCGGCTGCGGGACGGCGAGAAGTGGCGCCACCTCGCGCCCCATCCCATCGCCGGGATCGTGCCGCCGGAGGAGCTGGACCGCTGGCTGGACGGCGCCAGCGAGATCGAGGGCATCCTCCACCTCGGCGCGATCAGCGCCACCACCGTGCGCGACGGCGACCTGGTGGCCGCCAACAACCTGACCCTGACGCTGAAGCTGTGGGACTGGTGCGCCGAATACCGCGTGCCGCTGATCTATGCCTCCTCCGCCGCCACCTACGGCGACGGCTCGCGCGGCTTCGACGACGACATGGACCCCGCGGCGCTGGCGCAGCTGCAGCCGCTGAACCTGTATGGCTGGAGCAAGCACGCCACCGACCGCCGCGTTGCCGACCTGCTGGCCCGCGGCCGGATGGCGCCGCCGCAATGGGCGGGGCTGAAGTTCTTCAACGTCTACGGCCCCAACGAGGACCACAAGGGCCGCATGGCCAGCGTGGTGCGGCACAAGTTCCTGCAGATCGCCGCCGGCGAGCCCGCGACCCTCTTCGCCTCCGACCGCGAGGGCGTGGAGGATGGCGGCCAGCAGCGCGACTTCGTCCACGTGGACGATTGCGTCGCGGCGATGCTGTGGCTGATCGACCACCACCGCGTGTCCGGCCTGTTCAACTGCGGCTCCGGCACGGCGCGCTCCTTCCGCGACCTCGCCCTGGCGGTCTTTGCCGCGATGGGCCGGGAGCCCGACATCCGCTACGTGCCCATGCCCGACGACCTGCGCGGCAAGTACCAGTACTTCACCGAGGCCCGCATGGACCGGCTGCGCGCCGCCGGCTTCACCCAGGCCCCCACGACGCTGGAAGCCGGCGTCACTTCCTACGTCCAGTCCATGATGAAGGACGCCGCGTGATCCCCGCGATCCTGTTTCCCGCCTTCGACCCGGTGGCCCTGGCCGTCGGGCCCTTCGTGGTGCGCTGGTACGCGCTGGCCTATATCGGCGCCATCGTCCTGGGCTGGTGGGCTGTGCGCCGCCTGGCCGCACTGGCCCCTGTGGCCGCCACGCGGGAACAGGTGGACGACTTCGTCACCTGGGCCACGCTGGGCATCGTGCTGGGCGGGCGGCTCGGCTACGTCATCTTCTACAAGCCCGACCATTACCTGTCCGCCCCCTGGGAAGCGCTCTACCTCTGGCAGGGCGGCATGAGCTTCCACGGCGGCGCCGCGGGGGTGATTCTGGCGCTGTGGCTCTTCACCCGCGCCCGGCGTCTCAGCTTCCTTTCCTTCTCCGACCGCGTCTGCGCCGTGGTGCCGCTGGGCCTGTTCCTCGGCCGCATCGCCAACTTCATCAACGGCGAGCTCTGGGGCCGTGTCACCGACGTGCCC
Organism: Roseomonas sp. BN140053; assembly: GCF_047690175.1. NCBI lineage: Bacteria > Pseudomonadati > Pseudomonadota > Alphaproteobacteria > Acetobacterales > Roseomonadaceae > Roseomonas > Roseomonas sp. BN140053. Next base: position 23,245 of record NZ_JBLLEB010000051.1, read on the forward strand.
TGGGGCATGATCTTTCCCCATGCCGGGCCGGAGCCGCGCCACCCCTCCCAGCTCTACCAGGCCGGGATGGAGGGTCTGCTGCTGCTGATCATCCTGCAGATCCTGATCCACCGCCCCGCCATCCGCGCCCGCGCCGGCTTCGTGTCCGGGGCCTTCCTGGCCGGCTACGCCGTGGCGCGGATGATCGGCGAGCTGTTCCGCCAGCCCGACGCGCAGCTCGGCTTCCTGTTCGGCGGCGCCACCATGGGGCAGCTGCTCTCGGTGCCGATGCTGCTGGTCGGCCTGTGGCTGATGGCGCGCGCCCGGCCCGACACCACCCCGGCCCCCGGCGCCGTGGCCGGGGACGCGCGGGAACCCGTCGCGGGCAAGGCGTGACTGCAGCCCCCCAGGCCGCGCCGGGCGAGGAGCCTGGGACGGCATCGGGCGCCTCGTCCGGCGACGAGCCCGGGACGCCACCGGGCGCCCCGTCCGGCGATGAGGCCGGGATGGCACCGGGGGCGGCACCCGACGCCGGCCCGGCGCTGCCGCCCCGGGCTACGGCGGAGGCCGAACGGCTGGACCACTTCATGGCCCGCGCCGTCGCCGCCTATTACGCCGGACGTGACCCCTTCGGCGCCGGCGGCGACTTCACCACCGCCCCCGAGATCAGCCAGGTCTTCGGCGAATGCCTCGGCCTCTGGGCGGCGGTCACCTGGCAGCTGATGGGCTCGCCCGACCCCGTGCTGCTGGCCGAGCTCGGCCCCGGCCGCGGCACGCTGATGGCCGACGCCACCCGCGCGATCCGCGAAGTCATGCCCGGCTTCGCCCGCGCCGCCCGCCTGCACCTGGTGGAAACCTCGCCCGCCCTGCGCGCGGCGCAGCGCGCCCGCCTGCCGGACGCCACCTGGCACGACGCGCCCGAGGCACTGCCCGACGGCCCGCTGATCCTGCTGGCCAACGAGTTCCTCGACGCCCTGCCGATCCGCCAGTTCCAGCGGCAGGACGGCCTCTGGCGCGAGCGCTGGGTGCGAAACGGCGCCTTCCTGCTGCGCGACGCCGCCGACCCGCCGACCGCCGACGCCCCGGACGGCACCGTGCGCGAACGCTCCGACGCCGCCCTGGCGATCGTGTCGCGCCTCGCGGCCCGGCTGGCGGCGCAGGGCGGCGCCGCGCTGTTCCTGGACTACGGCAGCGCCGAGGGCGGGGCGGGCGACAGCCTGCAGGCCGTGCGCGCCCACGGCGCCGCCGACCCGCTGGCCGCGCCCGGCACCGCCGACCTGACCGCCCACGTGGATTTCCTGGCCCTGGCGGAGGCCGCCCGCGCCGCCGGCGCCGCGGCGCACGGCCCTCTGCCGCAGGGCATCTTCCTGCGCCGCCTCGGGCTGACGCAGCGCGCCGCGGTGCTGGCCGCGGTCGACCCGCGCCGCGCGGCGGAACACCTCGCCGCGGCGCAGCGCCTCCATGCGCCGGAAGCGATGGGGCTGCTGTTCAAGGCGCTCGCCCTGTGCCACCCCGCCCTGCCGACACCCCCGGGCTTCGAGGCCGCATGACCGCCGAGTTCCTCCGCGCCGAAACGCTGCGCGACGTCCCGCACGGCTTCTTCACCCGCCGCGGCGGCGTGTCGGAAGGCCCCTTCGCGTCGCTGAACTGTTCGCTCTCCGGCGCCGACGATCCCGCCCATGTGGCGGAAAACCGCGCCCTGGTGGCGGCCGCGCTGGACCTGCCGCCGGCGGCGCTGGTCGGGCTGTTCCAGGTGCACGGCGTCGCCGTGGCCACGGTGCGCGAGCCCTGGCCCGACAGCGCCCGGCCGCAGGCGGACGCCGTGGTGACGGACCGGCCCGGCATCGCCCTGGGCATCGTCACCGCCGATTGCGGCCCGATCCTCTTCGCCGACGCGGAGGCCGGGGTGATCGGCGCCTGCCATGCCGGCTGGCGCGGCGCCGTGGCCGGGGTGGCCGAGGCCACCGTGGACGCCATGGAAGCCCTGGGTGCCCGGCGCGACCGCATCGCCGCCGCGCTCGGCCCCTGCATCCGCCAGCCTTCCTACGAGGTCGGCCGCGATGTCTGGGACGCCGTGGGCGACCCGCGCTTCTTCGCCCCCGGCCGGCGCGAGGCGCACTGGCAGTTCGACATGGCGGGCCTCATCGAGTCGCGGCTGCGCGCGGCCGGGCTGCGACAGGTCGAGGTGCTGGCGGCCGACACCCTGCCGGACCAGGCGCGCTTCTTCAGCCACCGCCGCCGCACCCTGGCCGGCGGCGGCCCGATCGGCCACCAGATTTCCGCCATCGCGCTGCCGGCCTCCTGAAGGGCCCGGCCCAGTGCAGGAATTCGGTCCAAGAATCCGTCGATTTTCCTAGGAATCGGGTATACTGCGCCGGCCATGCCGGCCGACCCCTCCCTCGATCACCTGGAAAGGACCTTCGGCGACTCCTACCGCAAGGAGATCGACCAGGAGGAGAATGTCTGGCGCAGCCTGCCCTTCTTTGCCGCCACCCTGGCGCTGCAGGTGGCGGCGCTGGCGCAGATCCGCGACTGGTTCGGCATGCAGCAGGGCGGGGTGTTCTGGGCCGCCGCGGGCCTGCTGGGGGCGGCGGCTGCCGCGACCCTATGCGCCCTGGTCTGCCTGGCGCGCTCCATCTCCCCGGCCGAGCTGCGCTACGTGTCGCGGGAGCCGGAGCTGCTGCGCTACGCCGAGGCGGTGCGTGCCCAGGCGGAAGCCGACGGCGCCTCGCCCGCCCTGGCCAGCGACGCGGCCCTGGCCGCCGTGCGCGCCACGCTGGTGGAGCAGTACGCCTTGGCGGCGGACAACAACCGCGCCGTGAACCAGCGCCGGGCGCGCTGGCGCAACGCGGCCGGGCTGGCGACGCTGTGTTCCGTGCTGGTGTTCGTGGCGCTGGTGGCCCTGGCCGTGGTAAGCGGCCTGCATCAGGCCTCGCCCGCGAGGAGGGTCGCCGAGCCGCATGCCGAGCCGCAGGCTCCCGCTGGAACCATTGCCGCCGCCCCGCTCCCCCCCGGCCGAACGGCCGGGGGAGGGGGCCAGCCCGGCGCCGCCCCGGCCGGACCCCCCGCCCATGCGGGTGGTCCGTAAGGGCTGGTGGCGCGAGCGGGAATCCCGCCGCCCCGCCCGCGCCCTGCGCGAGGAGGACGAGAGCCGCCGGGACTGAACCCCGCCCCGGTGGCGCGGACCCGCCCCGCCAGACTCCTTGCCCGCGGCGCTGAGGCTCGACGGGACGGGCAGGCCCGCCGATAAGCCTCCGCGCCATGCCCTACGTAATCCTATTCTTCCTGCTGATGATGCTGACCCTGATGGCATCCTGCGTGCTGGGCTGAGAGCATGCGCCTTTCCCTCGCCTTCCTGCTCCTGTGTGGCTTGGCGGCCTGCGGCGACCTGCCGCAGCCCTATCGCGGCCGTCCCGGCGGCCTCGCCCGGCAGCTGGTGCAGCCCCCGGCCTATCGCATCGCCGTGCCGGCGCCCGACGCGGCGCTGTTGCCGGACCAGGGCAGCACCGCCCTGGCGGTGGCCATCGCCGAGGCGCTGGAAGCCGCCGAGGTCCCGGCCGTGGCCGGGCCGCCGACCCCGCTGGACTGGCACCTGACCATCACCGCCGAGCGCGAGGGCCGCAACGTGGTGCCGGCCTATGCCCTGTCGGACGCCGATAACCGCCCCCTGGCCCAGGCGCGCGGGACGCCGGTGCCGGTGGAGCGCTGGGCCATGGCCACGGAAGCCACGCTGCGGGACACCGCCGGGCGCGACGCCCCGGCCATCGCGGCGATGCTGGGCCGGGTGGATGTTGCCCAGCGCTCGGCCGACCCCGCCGCCCTGGCCGCCGGGACGCCCCCGCGCATCCGGCTGGTGCCGGTGCGCGGTGCCCCGGGCGACGGCAACCGGGCGCTGGCGGCGCGCATGACGGATTTCCTGGGTACCAAGGGGCTGGTGGTGCAGGACCAGGCCGCCGGCGCCGCCTTCGCGGTGCAGGGCGACGTGACGATGGCGCCGGGCGCCGCCGGCAAGCAGCGCGTGGAGATCCAGTGGATCGTCACCCGCCGCGACGGCTTCGAGCTCGGCCGCGCGCTGCAGCTGAACGAGATCGCCCCGGGCAGCCTGAACGGCCTCTGGGGCGACGTCGCCTACGTGGTGGCGGAGGAAGCCTCCGGCGCGGTGCGCGACATCATCGCCAATGCCGGCGGCTTCGCGGCCGCACCCCCCGGCGCCACGCCGGCCGCCGCCGCGGCGCCGCCGGCCACGGGCAGCGCGCCGCCCGCGCCCGGCGCCGTGCCGGGCGGGCGCCCCGCCGGCCGCTAGGC
>NZ_JBLLEB010000052.1:0-25266 GCF_047690175.1 Roseomonas sp. BN140053
GGCGGCGCGGGCGCGGGCGGCGGCGGGGCCGGCGGAGGTGGTGGTGGCGGGGGCGACGGCGAGGGCGGCTCCGGGCGCGGCGGCTCGGGCGGCGGCGGCAGCGGCACGGGGTTGTCCGGCGCGTCCGGGTTGGGCGGCGCGGGTGAGTTGGACGGGGTCGGCGCGTTGGCCAGCTGCGGCGCGACGGGGGTGATCACCTCGATCGGGATTGCCTGTTCCAGGGGTTCCTGGAACTTGCTGTTCGGCAGCTCGATGAGCAGCACCAGCGCCACCAGCAGGTGCAGCGCCCCCGAAACCGCCCCCCAGGCGCGCAGCCCCCGCAATCGTCGCATGGAGTTCCCGGTCCCGCGCCGGGTCAGCGGGCGGGGGCGGCGGGCCCGCGGGCGGGCGGCGCGGCGGGACGCGCCCCGGCGGCCGGGGCGGCGGCGGGGCGCGCGGGCTGGCCCGCCGGCTGTTCGGCCAGCAGGGCGACGCGGGTGAAGCCGGCGGCGATCACCGCGCCCATCACTTCCATCACGCGGCCATAGGTGTTGGTACGGTCACCGCGCACGAAGATGCGCTTTTCCGGCGCGTCCGGGTTGGTGCGGGCGGCTTCGCGCTGGATGGCCTGCAGTTGCGGTACAAGCGCGTCCAGCTGCACTTCCGTATCCTGCAGGAAGATCTTGCCCTGCGGGTCCACGGAAATGGTCAGCGGCTCGCTTTCCTGGTTGATCGGGGAAGCGGCGGTTTTCGGGAGGTCCACCGGCACGCCGGAGGTCATCAGCGGCGCCGCCACCATGAAGATGATCAGCAGCACCAGCATCACGTCCACCAGGGGCGTGACGTTGATCTCGGCCATCGGCCGGTAGCGGCCGCGGCCCCTGCCGGAACCGCCCAGGGAAACGGCCACGGGTCAGGCCCCCGCCGGCGCTTCGTCGGCCTGGCGCGACAGGATGGTGCCGAACTCGGAGGCGAAGGCTTCCAGCCGCGCGGCGTAGCGGGCCAGGTCGGTGTTGAGTTTGTTGTAGGCCAGCACCGCCGGGATGGCGGCCACCAGGCCGATCGCGGTGGCGAACAGCGCCTCGGCGATGCCGGGCGCCACCACGGCGAGGTTGGTGTTGTTCATGCTGGCGATGGCGGCGAAGGAATTCATGATGCCCCACACCGTGCCGAACAGGCCGATAAAGGGGCCGACCGAGCCCACCGAGGCCAGGAACACCATCCAGCGCTCCATGCGCTCCATCTCGCGCCCGATGGTCACGCCCATGGCGCGGTCGGCGCGTTCCTTGACGCCCATCAGCGCCATGGCCGAGCCCACCGAGGCGGTGGTGCTGGCCTGCCATTCCCGCATCCCGGCGCCGAACACGGCCGCCAGCGGGTGGGAGGGGCGCTCGCCCTCGGCCCGCTGCAGCTCCTCCAGGGAGCCGCCGGACCAGAACTTCTCCTCGAAGGCGTCGGCACTGCGGTTGGCGCGGCGGATGCTGGTGGCCTTCTCGAACACCACCGCCCAGACCCAGATGCTGGCCAGCAGCAGCCCGATCATGACGGCCTTCACCACCCAGTCGGCCTGCAGGAACAGGCCCCAGAGCGAAAGGTCGTGCGCCACCTGGGCCGCACTGGGGAGGTTCGTCGCGGTCACGCTGCCACCCAAGGCCTGCTTCCTTTTTCCGCCGCTGCCGGGTTCTAGCCGGCCGGGGGCACCAACACGTCCCGCAGGGCGCCCGCCCAGGGTTCGGGAATGCGCGCCGCGCGCAACCCGTCCTGGCTGACGCAGACCAGGCCGACGCGGAGCCTGGCCCGCGGGGTCGTCCCGGTCTCATCCAACACGTCCTGCGCCAGGTCGAGCGAGGCCCCGCCGAGGCGCTCCACGCGCGTCTCGATCACCAGGGCATCGTCGAGTCTGGCCGGGCGCAGATACTCCACTTCGATGCGCCGCACCACGAGGAACAAATTGTGACGTTCGATGAGAAGTTGGTGCGGCAAGCCCATGGCGCGCAAGGATTCCGTGCGTGCGCGCTCGGCCCAGCGGAGATAGTTGGCGTGGTACACGACCCCACCAGCATCGGTGTCCTCGAAATAAACCCGGACGGGGAAGCGGTGCGCGGCCATGGCGGCGGGGCCTAGCCGGGTTCCGCGGCGGCGGCCAGGGGGGCCGGACGTAGGGAACAAGGAGGCCGGGGGGAGGTATCCCCCCGGCCCCCCTTCTCTTTTCGGGAGTAGAAAAGGCGCGTGGGAGGCCGGCGCCCCTCTTTGACTCCCGAAAGAAGGAGGGGGTCCGGGGGAGTTCACTCCCCCGGCCTTCCCTGCCCCGAGACGTCGGATCACTCGTCCAGCAGCAGGTCGCCCTGGGCGGCGGCGTTGCGCGGCGGCGTCAGGCCAAGGTGGCGCCAGCCCGGCAGGCCCAGCACGCGGCCGCGCTGGGTGCGCAGGATCAGGCCTTCCTGGATCAGGAAGGGCTCGATCACCTCCTCCAGCGTGTCGCGGCTCTCGGCCAGGGCGGCGGCCAGGGTTTCCACCCCCACCGGCCCGCCGCCGTGGTGGTCCGCGAGGCGGCGGAGGTAGCGGCGGTCCATCGCGTCCAGGCCCAGGCTGTCCACCTCCAGCCGGCGCAGCGCGTCGTCGCACAGGGCGCGGTCGGCTGGGCGCCCCGCCACGGCGGCGAAGTCGCGCACCCGGCGCAACAGGCGGCCGGCGATGCGGGGGGTACCGCGGGAGCGGGTGGCGATCTCGCGCGCGCCGTCCGGGGTCAGGGACAGGCCCAGCTTGCCGGCGCCGCGGGTGACGATGAACTCCAGCTCCTCGGCGGAATAGAAGTTCAGGCGCAGCGGGATGCCGAAGCGGTCGCGCAGCGGGGTGGCCAGCAGGCCGGAGCGGGTGGTGGCGCCCACCAGGGTGAAGGGCGGCAGGTCGATGCGCACGGTGCGCGCGGCCGGACCTTCGCCGATGATCAGGTCGAGCTGGAAATCCTCCATCGCAGGGTAGAGGGTTTCCTCGATGGCCGGCTGCAGGCGGTGGATCTCGTCGACGAAGAGCACGTCGCGCGGCTGCAGGTTGGTCAGGATCGCGGCCAGGTCGCCGGCGCGCTGCAGCACCGGGCCGGAGGTGGCGCGGAAGCCCACCCCCAGCTCGCGCGCGACGATCTGGGCGAGCGTGGTCTTGCCCAGGCCGGGGGGGCCGAACAGCAGCACGTGGTCCATGGCGTCGCCGCGGTCGCGCGCCGCCTGCACGAAGACGGACAGGTTTTCCCGCAGGGCGGGCTGGCCGGTGAAGTCGGCCAGGGTTTGCGGGCGCAGGGCGGCGTCGTTGACGTCCTCGTCCTGGCGTTCGCTGGCGGAGAGCCGGGCGGTGGAACTGATATTCATGGCGAGAACATAGCGGGATCAGCGGCGGGCGTCGCGGTCCTTGGCGCCCGCGCGGCGCGGGAAGGCGCGGGCGAATCTCGGGATGTCCCGATAAGGGCCGTCCCGCCGTGGGATCACCCGGGCGGCCGGCGTCGCCTGGACCGGTTCAGCCCCCGGTAGCGCGGCGGGCAAAGCGGCCCTGCCCCACCCAGCGAGGGCCGGTCCCGCCGCCGCCCAGGGCGCGCCGGCGATGCGGCCGCAGGCGCCAGGCGAGTCGGCACAGCCGCAGGTCCAGCTGGAATCCGGGTGCCGGACGCCAGCGATCGAAGCCGACCGAATTGCCGTCCCACTCGGCCTGCAGCCCGGTCTCGTCCAGGTGCAGCAGGCGCTTGAGGTGCCAGCCGGTGCCGGGTTCCGGCGCTACGGCGCGCAGCCGCCGGCCGTGCTCCACCCGGCTCGCGAGGTCGTCGCGCGCGCGGATCGGGGCGTGCAGCATCTCCCCCTGCCGCAGCGGCAGCAGCGGGCCCAGCGCGCCGTCCGCGCGGTGCTGACCACGGTGCAGCCGCAACCCGGCCGTCGCGCGCAGCAGCAGCTTGGGCGGGTAGTGCATGCGCAGGAACGGGATGGCCGAGGTGGTCACCAGCGCCTGCGCCTCGCCCTCCGAGCCCTGCGGCCGGGCGGAGAACAGCATGGTTTCCAGGCTACCGGGATGGTCGCGGGCGACGCCGCGCAGCTGGACGAAGTTGCGCACCGGCAGCCGGTAGCCGCCCACCGCCGGGCTGCCGGCGCAGAGCGCGCGCAGGCTGGTGCCCCGCAGCCACAGGAACTCGTCCGCGTCGTTGGGCAGGATCCAGTCGGCGCCCCCGGCGACGGCCTGCCCGATCAGGGCGTTCATCACCTCGGGCTGCGAGAAATGGCCGGGGACGGAGGTGACCTGCACCCGCCGGTCGCCGGCCGCGATGCGGCGAAGGATGGCCGGGGTGCCGTCGGTGGAGCCGTTGTCGGCCACCAGCAGCCGGTCCACGGCCAGCCCGTGCAGCAGGTGCGCGGCGCAGTCCGCGATGATGTTGGCCTCGTTGCGCACCATCATCACGGCGGCCACGGTGGTCATGGCGGCGCCGACGGGCGGTGCGGGGCGGCGCCCGCGGCGCCGGTGCTGCGGGCGCGGCGCTCAGTGGCCGCCGGTTCGCGTCCCCGGCCGCGATCGGCGGGCGGCACGGTCGCGGCGGGGCGCCGGGGTCAGGACTACACCTGGCCGGAGCCGCCGGGCGGCAGGGTGAGGGTGGAACCGCCGGTCGGCAGGGTCCTGCCGGTGCCCCCGTCGGCGAAACGCGCGGCCTGCGCCTTCAAGCCCGTGGCCAGCTGTGCCATCACCAGCATCCTTCTTCCGGAGGCGAAACTGTTGGGTGAATCGCAGCGCAGCGTCAAGCGGCCCGGCGCGTGATCGTTTTCCTGACGACGCGGCAGCATAGCTACACCGTGGCGAGCCTGTGCGACCGCAGCTTCGGCACGCCCACCCCGGTGGTGGCGTCCCTGCCCTACGAGGACGCGCTGCTGGCGCCGGAGCTGCCCGAGGCCAGCTTCATCTTCGCCGACGTGGAGCGGCTGTCGCCCTGGGAGCGGCTGCTGGCGGGCGACCTGCACCGCGCCCTGCGCGCCGCCGGCTGCCGCTGCCTGAACGACCCGGCGCGGCTGGCCACCCGCTACCCCCTGCTGCGCCGGCTGCACGAGGCCGGGCGCAACCCGTTCCGCGCCTGGCGGCTGGAGGAGGGCACGCCGCGCCCCGCCTTTCCCGTGTTCCTGCGCAACGAGGCCGATCACGGCCGCCCGCTCTCCGCCCTGCTGCACACGCCGGCCGAGCTGGCCGCGGCGGTGGCCGGGCTGGCAGCGTCCGGGGTGTCGCCGGCCGGGGTGATCGCGGTGGAGTACTGCGCCGAGCCGATCCGCCCGGGCGTGTGGCGCAAGTTCGGCAGCTTCCGCATCGGGGAGGCCGTCAGCACCGACCACGCCATCGTGGAAACCGACTGGTTCGTAAAGTTCGGCACGATGGGCCTGGCGGACGACGCGATGACGGAGGCGGAGCACGCCGCCGTGGCCGGCAACCTCCACGCCGTGGCGGTGGGACCGGCCTTCGAGCTGGCGGGCATCGAGTACGGCCGGGCCGACCATGCGGCGGTCGGCGGCCGCACCGTGGTGTACGAGATCAACACCAACCCTTTCATCGGCCCGGTGCTGGAACAGCGCATGCCGCTGCGCAACGAGACCCTGGCGATCTCGCGCGGGCGCTTCGCCGCGGGGCTGGCGGCGATCGACGGCGGCGACGGCCGGCCGATGCCGGTGCCGCGCGACGCGGCGGCGGAGGAGCGGCGGGAGCGCTGCGGGGCGCTGGGGCTGGCCTACCGGCCCTGAGCCGCCGCGGCGGCGCCGTTCAGCGCGGCGCCAGTTCCTTCAGGCTCTCGCGGATCAGCGTGTTCAGCGCGGCGTCCTCGCCGATGCGGTCGCGCACGCGGTTCACCGCGGCCGCCGCCTCGGCGCGCTTCCAGCCCAGGTTGAGCAGGGCGGAGACGGCGTCCTCCGCAGCGCCCGGGGGCACCGGCGGCGGGATGGTGATGTTGAAGGAGCCGGTGGGCATGCCGCCCACGCGGTCGCGCAGCTCCGCCACCAGCCGGGTAGCCAGCTTCGGGCCGACGCCGGGGGCGCGGCCCAGGCTGCCCTTGTCGCCGGCCAGGATGGCGGCCGCCATGTCGGCCGGGCTGAGGGTGGAGAGCAGCGCCAGCGCCACCTTGGGGCCGACGCCCTGGATGGCGGTCAGCAACCGGTACCAATCGCGCTCGGCCGCGTCGGCGAAGCCGTAGAGGGTGATGGCGTCCTCGCGCACCACCGTCTCGATCCACAGCGTGCCCAGGGCGGGGGCGGGCGGCAGGGCCGCCACGGCGCGGGAGGAAGCGGCGACGAGGTAGCCCACCCCGTTCACGTCCAGGATGCAGCCGCCCTCGTGCACGGAGTCGAGCCGCCCGGTGAGCTTGCCGATCACGCGGCGGAACCGGGGACGTAGGCGCGGGCCAGGGCGACGCGGCTGGCGCGGTGGTGGGCGTGGCAGATCGCCACCGCCAGCGCGTCCGCCGCGTCGGCGCGCTTCAGCACGGCGCCGGGCAGCAGGCGGCGGATCATGTCCTGCACCTGCACCTTGTCGGCATGGCCGGTGCCGACCACGGCGCGCTTGACCTCCATGGCCTGGTATTCCGCCACCACGATGCCGGTCAGCGCCGGGGCCAGCAGCACCACCCCCCTCGCCTGCCCCAGCTTCAGCGCGGCGCCGGGGTTCTTGTTGACGTAGGTGTGCTCCACCGCGGCCTCGTCCGGCTGGTGCAGTTCCAGCAGCGCGGTCAGCGCGCGGTAGATCTGGCTCAGCCGGTCGGCCAGGGGCAGGTCGGCGGTGGTGGAGACCACCCCGTCCGCGAGGTGGCGCAGGCGGGAGCCGTGGCTCTCGATCAGCCCCCAGCCCGTGTGCTGCAGCCCGGGGTCGAGGCCCAGCACCCGCACCGCGCCGACCCCCATGCCCGGCATGCTCAGGCCGAGAGCCGCTGGGCCACGGCGTCGGACACTTCGAAATTGGCGTAGACGTTCTGCACGTCGTCGTGGTCGTCCAGCACGTCGATCAGCTTGAGCACGCTCTGCGCCTGCTCCTCATCGAGTTCCATCGGCGCGTTGGGCCACCATTCCAGCTTGGCACTCTCGGCGGCGCCGAACTTTTCCTCCAGTGCATCGCGCACGGCGGTGAATTCCTCCACCGTGGTGGTGACCTCGTGGCTCTCGTCGTCGCTCTCGACGTCGGAAGCGCCGGCCTCGATCGCGGCTTCCAGCATGGCTTCCTCGCCGGCGACGGAGGCCTTGTAGACGATCACCCCGCCGCGTTCGAACTGGAAGGACACCGAGCCGGTCTCGCCCATCGCCCCGCCATGCTTGGAAAAGGCGGAGCGCAGGTCGGAGGCGGTGCGGTTGCGGTTGTCGGTCAGCGCCTCGACGATGATGGCGATGCCGTTGGGGCCGTAGCCCTCGTAGCGCACCTCGTCGTAGTTCTCGGTGTCGGTGCCCGCGGCGACGCGCTTGATGGCGCGGTCCACGGTGTCGCGCGGCATGTTGGCCACCAGCGCGGCCTTCACCGCGGCGCGCAGGCGCGGGTTGTGCGCCGGGTCGGGCATGCCGGCCTTGGCTGAGACGGTGATCTCGCGGATCAGCTTGCCGAAGGCCTGCGCCCGCTTGGCGCTCTGCCCGGCCTTGCGATGCATGATGTTCTTGGCGTGCGAATGGCCGGCCATCGTGGGTGCCCGTGACGGTTCAGGAACAGGAAGGTGCGTGGAGGTATAATCCCCGGCGCCGTGTCGGGCCAGCGCCCGCAGGGGCAGCGTACTGGTCCGTTGAGGCGCGAAGGCCGGGGGAGTGAACTCCCCCGGTCCCCCTCCTTTTTTCGGGAGTAAGAGTGCTGCGCCCGACACAGGCACACCTGAAAACTTCCGAAAATAGAAGGGGGTCCGGGGGGATACTTCCCCCCGGCTTGCTGCCTTCTGCGGAGGATCAGCTGATGGGCAGCAGCTGCGACAGGCGGCCGCCCAGGCGCACCGGCTGGATGCGCTTGGCCAGGCCGGTGGCGTCCTCCGTCTCGATCAGGGCGCCGCAAAGGGTGGCCTCGCCTTCCGCCGGGGCGAGGCGCTCGCCGGGGACCTTGCGCCAGAAGCGCAGGGCGGCGGGGCCTTTCTGCATGCCGATGACGCTGTCGTAGTCGCCGCACATGCCGGCATCGGTCATGTAGGCGGTGCCCTCGGCCAGCACCTGGTGGTCGGCGGTGGGGACGTGGGTGTGGGTGCCGAGGATGGCGGACACGCGGCCGTCGAAGGAATGCGCGAAGGCCAGCTTCTCGCTCGACGCCTCGGCGTGGATGTCCACCAGGATGGCCTGCACCGTGCCCTGCGGCCCCATGACGTGCCGCGCCAGTTCCGCCTGCGCGCCGCGGAACGGGTCGTCCAGCGCGTCCATGAAGAGGCGGCCCATGACGTTGAGCACCAGGGCGCGCTTGCCGTTGCGCAGTTCCACCACGGTGGCGCCCCGGCCGGGCGTGCCGGGGGGGAAGTTCAGCGGCCGGATCAGGCGGGGCTCACCCTCGATGAAGGGGATGATCTCCTTGCGGTCCCAGGCGTGGTTGCCCAGCGTCAGCACGTCGGCGCCGGCGTCCAGGAAGGCGCGGGCCATCTCGGGCGACAGGCCGAAGCCGTGGCTGGCGTTCTCGGCATTCACCACCACGAGGTCGGCCATCACGTCGCGGCGCAGGCCCGGGAGCCTGGCCACCACGGCGTCGCGCCCGGCCCGGCCGACCACGTCGCCGAGGAAGAGGATTCTCAATCAACTGCTCCGCAATGGATGATGCCGGCGGGGGTGACCACGGCGCGCAGCGGCACGTCGCCCGGCCCGGCCGGCACTTCGGGACGTTCCTGTTCGGCCAGGGCCAGGCCGATCGCGACCGCACCGGGCAGCGATTCCAGCGTGCGGTCGTAGTAGCCGGCGCCGTAGCCCAGGCGGTGGCCGCGCCGGTCGAAGGCCAGCAGCGGCACGAAGAGCCAGTCCGGCCGCAGCTCGGGCGCGCCGGGCGGCGGCTCGCGCAGGCCGTAGCGGCCCGGGGGCGGCTCCTCGCCCGGCTGCCAGCGGCGGAACAGCAGGGGCTGGCCGCGCGCGGTGGTCACCGGCAGGGCCAGCACCTGGCCGCGGGCGGCCAGGGCCGTGAGCAGCGAGCGCGGGTCGAGCTCGTCGCCGCGGGGCCAGTAGGCCGCCACCACGGCGTCGCGCGGCGGCGCGAGCCCGGTGAGGACGTGATGCGCGACGGCATCCCCCGCGCCGGTGCCGTCCAGCCCGGCCCGGCGGGCGAGCATGGCGCGGCGAAGTTCCGCCTTGGCGGCGACGAGGTCCGGGGGCGCGGCCGTTCGGCCGGATGCCGTGCCGTCCGGGAAAGGGTGCGGAGCCGCCATGGCCGCTGGCTATTTATCCTCCCAAGGCCTGCTAATGCAGGTGGGCGCCAGGTACTCAGACCAAGATCCGAACAGAGCCAGCTCCCGGGAGGTGCTTATTGGCCCTGGGGATAACGTGCCTGGCATGCACAGGCAGCCCCGCCCGACCTACCTAGGGGCGCTGCAGCCCCGCCGCAATGCCCTCGATGCGCTCGGCCACGCGGGTCAGGCGCTCGGCCAGCACGGGGTTGTCCGCAGTGGGCTGGCCGGCGCGGGCGGCTGAGAGCTCGATGCGCAGGTCGTGCACCTCGTCGGCCAGCAGCAGCGCGGCCAGCAGCAGCAGCCGGTTCTCGCCGAACTGGCCACCCATGCTGCGGACGGAATGGACGCGGCGGTCGACCTCGGCGGCGAGGGACACGAGATGGGCTTCCTGGCCGTCCTCGCAGGAAACGGGGTGGCTGTAGCCGCCCACACGCACCGTGACCTGACCCAAAGCGTTAGCCCTCCTGCTCGTCCGGGGGAAGCTCCGCCGGGTCGTCCTCGCCCTCGCCCTCGGCCTCGCCATCCTCCCGCGCCAGGGCGAGGCGGAGGCGGGCCAGGGTGGAGTCCAGCCGCCGGCTCAGTTCCGCGACCTCGCCCTCCGACATCGAGGGCCGCGGGCGGGCCGCCGCGATGGCCAGACGCTCCACCGCCGCTTCCAGCCGCGCCGCGGCTTCCCCCAAGCGATCCGCCGCCATACCAACCCCGAACGCGTGATATCCAGGCGCCGAATAGGCATGGCGGGGCCGAGGGGTCAACGCTGCGGCGATACTTGGCAGCCCGGGAGAAGTCTTGCGCGCAGTGGTTGTACACGGGCTGGCCGAGGCGGAAGCGGCCCTGCTGGCGGCAGGTCCTGCCGGGGTAGTGCTGCTCTCGGCGCCCGGGGCCGCGGCCTGGCCGGGACCGGCGACGCTGCTGGCCGTCGTGGCTGCGGCGGCGGCCCGGCACCCCGGCGTGCCGCACGCGGCGGTGCTGGATTGCGGCGCGGCGCCCGGGCTGGCGCTGCTGGCGCTGCGCTCGGGCTGGCGGCGGATCGTGCTGTCGCCGGACTGCGCGGCCTTCGAGCAGGTGGCGGGGGCAGCGGCGGCGCTGGGGGCCGCGGTGCTGCCGGCGCGGCCAGAGGCGCTGGACCTCGGCCGGCTGGACCTGCAGCGGCCCGGCGGGCGGGCGCTGCTGGCGCGCTGGCTCGCGGGATGACAGACACTGGGGCCTGGGCTAGGAACCCCGTAGATTCAGGCTGGTTCGGGAAGGTTTAGAGAGATGCAGCTGACGCCCAAGGTCAAAGAGATCCTCTCCTGGTATGAGAGCGACAACCCCGGCACCAAGGGCAACCTCGCCCGCATCCTGATGGAAGGCAAGCTGGGCGGCACGGGCCGCATGGTGATCCTGCCGGTCGACCAGGGCTTCGAGCACGGCCCCGCCCGTTCCTTCGCGCCCAACCCCGCCGGCTACGACCCGCGCTACCACTTCGAGCTGGCGATCGAGGCCGGGCTGAACGCCTATGCCGCGCCGCTGGGCATGATCGAGGCGGGTGCCTCTACCTATGCCGGCGCGATCCCGACCATCCTCAAGGTCAACAGCTCCAACAGCCTGAGCACCACCAAGGACCAGGCCGTCACCGGCTCCGTGTCCCACGCGCTGCGGCTGGGCTGCTCGGCCATCGGGTTCACCATCTACCCGGGCTCCGAATACCAGTTCGAGATGATGGAAGAGCTGCGCGAGCTGGCCGAGGAAGCCAAGGCCGCCGGCCTCGCCGTGGTGGTGTGGAGCTATCCGCGCGGCCCGGGCCTGGACAAGACGGCCGAGACCGCGCTCGACATCTGCGCCTATGCCGCGCACATGGCGGCGCTGATCGGCGCCCACATCATCAAGGTGAAGCCGCCCACCGAGGCAATCTCCCTGGATGCCGCCAAGAAGACCTACGAGAAGTCGCCGGTTCCCGACATCTCCACCCTGGCCGGCCGCATCCGCCACGTCGTGCAGGCCTGCTTCAACGGCCGGCGCCTGGTGGTGTTCTCGGGCGGCGAATCCGGCACCGCCGAGGCGATGTCCGAGATGGCCCGCGGCATCCACCAGGGCGGCGGCAACGGCTCGATCATCGGGCGCAACACCTTCCAGCGCCCCAAGGCGGACGCGCTGAAGCTGCTGAGCGACATCATCGAGACCTACAAGGCGGAAGTCGCCCAGGGCTGAGCCGGGCGACGGGGCGGGGCCGTGCGCGGCCCCTCCCCGCCCAACCGACCCGGCGAGGCGCGAACCGCCGTCCCGCAGCGGCGAAGGAGAAGCCGGTGTCAGGCTCATCGGACGACGCGGCGGCCGGGACCAACTGCCGCCTCTACCTCATCACCCCGCCGGCGATCGACCTGCGCAGCTTTCCCGACCAGCTGGCGCGGGCGCTGGATGCCGGCGATGTGGGCTGCGTGCAGCTGCGGCTCAAGGACGCGGAGGACGACGCGATCCGCCGCGCCTGCGACGTGCTGCGCCCGGTGGCGCAGGACCGCGACGTCGCCTTTCTGCTGAACGACCGGGCCGACCTCGCCATCGCCACCGGCTGCGACGGCGCGCATCTCGGGCAGGGCGACGGCGACCATGCGGCGGCGCGTGCCCTGCTGGGCCCGCGAATCCTGGGCATCACCTGCCACGGCAGCCGGCACCTCGCCATGGAGGCCGGGGAACTGGGGGCGGACTACGTGGCCTTCGGCGCCTTCTTTTCCACCGACACCAAGGCGGTGGAGCACCGGGCGGAGCTGGAGCTGCTGCAGTGGTGGGCGGAGGTGATGGAGGTGCCGGTGGTGGCGATCGGCGGCATCACCGCCGCGAACTGCGCACCCCTGGTGCAGGCCGGGGCCGACTTCCTGGCGGTGGTCGGGGCGGTGTGGAACCACCCGGACGGACCCGCGGCCGGAATCCGGGCCATGAACGCGGCGATCGCCGCCGCGCAGGGAGGTGAGTAGCATTCCGACTTCGCAGCTTCATCGTTCTGTCATTCGGCTGTAGCCTGCCTGAAACGGACGCGACGCAAACCCGCGCCGTCATCATCAGGGAGGCTGCAGTCCATGCGGCGTCGTTCCATTGCCGCCGGCGCGCTCGCGCTGGCCACCACCGCCAAGCTGGGCACGCTTTCCGCCCAGGCGCAGGCGCGCACCGAAATCCAGTTCTGGCACGGGCTGACGCAGCCGCTGGGCGGGCTGCTGGAACAGCTGGCCGCCGATTTCAGCGCCTCACAGCCGCGCTACACCGTGAACGCCACCTTCCGCGGCGCCTATCCGGAAACCATGGTGGCCGCCATCGCCGCCTTCCGGGCCGGCACCGCGCCGCACATCGTGCAGATGTTCGAGGTCGGCACAGGCACGATGATCGCGGCCGGGCGGGCCATCAAGCCGGTGCACGAGCTGGCGACCGAGACCGGGGTGGACATCGGCACCAACGACTACCTGGCGGCGATCAAGGGCTACTACTCGCTGCCCGACGGGCGGCTGATGAGCCTGCCCTTCAACAGTTCCACCGCCATCTCCTACTGGAACAAGGACGCCTTCCGCCGCGCGGGCCTGGACCCGGAGCGCTTCCCCGCCACCTGGCCGGAGGTGATGGAGGCCGGGCGCAAGCTGAAGGCCGCGGGCATCGCCACGCCGATCAGCACCTCCTGGCCGACCTGGGTGCATGTCGAGCAGCTCTCCGCCATGCACAACGTGCCGCTGGCCACCAAGTCCAACGGCTTCGAGGGCACCGACGCGGAGCTGCGGATCAACAACCCGCTGGTGGTGAAGCACCTGGGCAACCTGGTGCAGCTGCAGAAGGACGGCATCTTCCGCTACGCCGGCCGCGACTCCGCGGGTGACGGCGTGTTCCCCTCCGGCGAGGCGGCGATCTCCTTCGCCTCCTCCGGCACCCGGGCGCGCATCGTGCGGGAAGCGCAGTTCGGCTGGGGCTCGGCCTCCCTGCCCTATTACCCCGACGTATCCGGCGCGCCGATCAACAGCATCATCGGCGGCGCCAGCCTGTGGGTGATGCAGGGCGGCCCGAACCGGCAGCGCTCGGCCGAGGAGCTGAAGGCGGTGGCGGAGTTCTTCCGCTACGTGTCGCAGCGCGACATCGCCGCCAAGTGGCACCAGGACACCGGCTACCTGCCGGTCAGCAACGGTGCCTACGAGGCGACGCGGGCTGCCGGTTACTACGATCGCAACCCCTACGCGGACGTGGCGGTGAAGCAGATGCTGCTGGGCGGCGGCAACACCACGCCGAACAGCAAGGGCATCCGGCTGGGCGGCTTCGCCGAGATTCGCAACATCATGCAGGAAGAGATCGAGAAGGCCTTCCAGGGCCAGCAGACGGCGGAGCAGGCTATGGCCAACAGCCAGACCCGCGGCAACGTCGTATTGCGCAACTTCGAACGCACCAACCGGGCGGGCTGAGGGCAAGCACGATGCCGGAGAAGGCCGCCTTTCGCGGAACCGCGCTGCCGCTGATGTTGCTGCTGCCGCAGCTCGCGATCACGGCGGTCTTCTTCTACTGGCCTGCGGTGCAGGCGGTGATCCAGTCCACGCTGCGGGAGGATGCCTTCGGCTTCTCCAGCGAGTTCGTCGGGCTGGAGAACTTCACCGAGGTGCTGTCGGACCCGAACTGGCTGAACGCGGCGGCCAACACCGCCGTGTTCTCCACCTCCGTGGCCGTGCTGGCGCTCTCCATCTCCCTGTTCCTGGCGGTGCAGGCGGACAAGCGGCTGCGCGGGTCCGAGGTGGTACGCACGCTGCTGATCTGGCCCTATGCCGTGGCGCCGGCCGTGGCGGCGGTGCTGTGGCTGTTCCTGTTCCACCCGCAGATCGGGCTGATCGGCCGCGGGCTGAACGCGGCGGGCGTGGCCTGGGACTACCGGCTGAACGGCACGCAGGCGATGCTGCTGGTGGTGCTGGCCTCGGCCTGGAAGCAGGTCGCGTACAACTTCATCTTCTTCCTGGCGGGATTGCAGTCCATCCCGCAGGCGGTGCTGGAAGCGGCGGCGATCGACGGGGCACGGCCGGTGCGGCGCTTCTGGACGGTGGTGCTGCCGCTGCTCTCGCCCACCGCCTTCTTCCTGGCGATCGTGAACCTGACCTATGCCTTCTTCGAAACCTTCGGCGTGATCCATTCCCTGACCCAGGGCGGGCCCGGCAAGTCCACGGAAACCCTGATCTACAAGGCCTGGACGGACGGCATCCAGAACCTCAACCTCGGCACCTCCTCGGCGCAGAGCGTGATCCTGATGGTGCTGGTGGTGACGCTGACGGCGCTGCAGTTCCGCTACGTCGACCGCAAGGTGCATTACTGATGGCCGATCTCGCGGCGGCAACGCTTCGGCGGCAGGGGCGCAGCCGGCTCTTCGCGCAGAGCATCCTGGTGCTCGGCGTGTTCATCTTCGCCTTCCCGATCTGGATCGCGCTGGTCGGCTCCACGCACGACGCGGCGACGCTGGGCCGCGGCGACGTGCCGTTGCTGCCGGGCCGGCACGGCGTCGAGAACTTCGTCGCCGCCTGGACGATGGGCGGCGGCAAGATGCGCACCACGCCCGCCTGGCTGATGCTGTGGAACAGCGCCGTGATGGCGACGCTGATCGCGGTGGGCAAGATCGTGATCTCCATGCTCAGCGCCTTCGCGGTGGTGTTCTTCCGCTTCCCCGGCCGCATGATCGCCTTCTGGGCGATCTTCGTGACGCTGATGCTGCCAGTGGAGGTCCGGCTGATCCCGACCTTCCAGGTGATGGTGAACCTGCACCTGACGGACACCATGACCGGGCTGGTGCTGCCGCTGATCGCGTCCGCGACCGCGACGCTGCTGTTCCGGCAGTTCTTCCTGACCATCCCGCCGGAACTGGCGGAAGCGGCGAAGCTGGACGGCGCCGGGCCCATGCGCTTCTTCCGCGACGTGGTGCTGCCGCTGTCGCGCAACTCCATGGCGGCGCTGTTCGTGATCCTGTTCATCTACGGCTGGAACCAGTACCTCTGGCCGCTGCTGATCGTGACCGACCGTTCGCTGGAAACCGTCGTCGTGGGGCTGAGCAAGACCATCGGCACCGGCGATTCGCAGAACGACTGGAACACCATCATGGCCATGGCCGTGCTGGCCCTCGCCCCGCCCGTGGCCGTGGTGGTGGCGATGCAGCGCTGGTTCGTGCGCGGCCTGACCGAGACGGAGAAGTAGCCGACGTGGCAACGCTGACGCTGGAGACCATCCGCAAGTCCTTCGGCAAGGTCGAGGTGCTGCACGGCATCGAGCTGGAAGTCGCCGATGGCGAGATGGTGGTGCTGGTGGGCGCTTCCGGCTGCGGCAAGTCCACCCTGCTGCGCATCGTGGCGGGGCTGGAAACCGCGACCTCCGGCCGGGTGGTGATCGCCGGGCGCGACGTGACGCCGCTGGAACCGGCGGACCGCGACATCGCCATGGTGTTCCAGAACTACGCGCTCTACCCGCATATGAGCGTGGCCGGGAACATGGCCTATGGGCTGAAGATCCGCGGGTTGCCGCGTGCCGAGATCGACCGCCGCGTGCGCGAGGCGGCGGAGATCCTGGGGCTGGGCGCGCTGCTGGACCGGCGCCCGCGGCAGCTTTCGGGCGGGCAGCGGCAGCGCGTCGCCATGGGCCGCGCCATCGTGCGCGAGCCGGCGCTGTTCCTGTTCGACGAGCCGCTGAGCAACCTCGATGCCCGGCTGCGCGTGCAGATGCGGGCGGAGATCCGGCGGCTGCAGAAGCGGCTCGGCGTCACCTCCATCTTCGTGACGCATGACCAGGTGGAGGCGATGACGCTGGGCGACCGGCTGGTGGTGATGCAGGGCGGCCGCGCCGCCCAGGTCGCCTTGCCGATGGAGGTCTGGTCGCGCCCGGCCGACACCTATGTCGCGAGCTTCATCGGCAGCCCCTCCATGAACCTGCTGCCCGGCACGCTGGAACCCGGCGGGGCCTCGGCGCGGCTGAATTCCGGTGCGGTGATCGACTTCGCCGACGGCCCGCGTCCGGGGGCAGCCGGGATGCCGCTGACAGTCGGGCTGCGGCCGGAACACGTGCTGGTGGGCGAGGCGGCCGATTCGCTGACCCTGGCGGTGGACCTGGTGGAGCCGCTCGGGTCGGAAACGGTGGTGCACGGGCGGCTGCCCGACGAGTCGCTGCTGACGGTGCGGGTCCAGGGGCCGTTCTTCGGCAGCACCATGCCGGTCCGGCTGGACCCGGCCTGGCTGCACGTCTTCGACGGCGGCAGCGGCGCCCGGCTGGACCCGGTGGCGGCCTAGCGGCGCCGGCGCGCGTCAGACTAGGCGCGCCTCGAAGGGGGGCTGCAGGTCGGGGGCCTCGAATTCCAGCACCCAAAGGTCGGGGTCGCGCTTCACTTGCCGCTCCACGTAGCGGTCGGCTTCCTCCTGCCCGACCGGCGTGGCGCCGGTGCTGCGCATCCAGGCGGCGCGGCCTTGGGCATCGCGGACCTGCGACAGCACCGAGAGGCCCTCGCGGCCACGCAGCACGCACAGGATGCCGCCGCTGTCCGGGTCGCCCTTGCGCAGCACGGCGCCGGGCCGGCCTGCGGAGTCCGAAAGGCGCAGGGCCATCTGCGTCCAGAGGCCGGCTTTGACGCGGGGTTCCATGGGCAGCAGGTGGTCCGAACCGCCGCCGACGCAAGGCCCCTGCCCCGGCCCGGATGCCCGCCCCGGCCCCTTGCCGCGCGTGGCGGCCCGCGCCAAACACCGCCGGACAACACGGGAACCCAGGCGCATGGCGGGCACCGAGCAGCGTTTATCGGCAGGGCAGCGGGCCTACGAGGAGAAGCGCGCAGCCAAGGCGGGCATGAGCCTGGACAAGTGGCTGGCCGCCAAGGAGCGCGAGCGCGTGGCCGCGCAGCCGGCCGTCGCGGTGGCGGCCAAGCCGCCCGGCAAGGCGCGGGCCTTCCTCGGCCGGTTGCTGGAAAAGGCGCAGAAGCCGCTGAAGTAGTTCCTGCGGGGCGCCGTCCGGGCCCGGGAAGGCGCGCCTTGCGGCGCCGGGACTCGGCATCCGCCCCCCGGCGCCATCGCGGGCCGTCCACGTCGGTGGTGCCTTGGAGCTAGTGGCCGCCCATGCGGATTGGTCCGTCGATCCGCGCAAGCGCTGGGTCACGGTGGCGCGTCGCACCGGGGCCGGATGGCAGGCCGGGGCACCGCGCCCAGTGGGCGACCCGGCGGCCCTGGCGGCGGCGCTGCTGCGGGACGGCGCGGCTGTGGCGCTCGGGCTGGACCTGCCGCTCGGCCTGCCGCGCGCCTATGCCGCCGGCCTGACGGAGCCGGACTTCCCGGCGTTTCTCCGCGCCTCGCCGGCACGGCCGCGCTTCTGGTCCGTGGCGGCGACGCTGGCAGAGGTGTCGCGGGAGGCACCCTTCTATCCCCGGCGTGGCCTGCGCGGCATGACCCGGGCCAGCCATGCCGAGGCCCTGGGCTTCACCGGCCCGGCGGAACTGTGCCGCCTCTGCGACCGCGCCACGGCCGAGCGCCCGGCCGGGGCACCGCTGTTCTGGACGCTGGGCGCCAACCAGACCGGCAAGGCGGCGATCTCGGCCTGGCGGGACTGGCTGGCGCCGGCCCTGGCGGTGGGTGCGCCCTTCCACCTCTGGCCCTTCGCAGGTTCGCTGCACGCTTCCCTGGCACCCGGCCGGGCCGTGCTGGCGGAGGTTTATCCGGCCGAGGCGATGCGCCATGCCGGCGTCCGGCTGGCGGGCAGCAAGCGGTCGCGCGCGGTGCGGCTGCGGGCCGCGCCATCCCTGCACGAGGCCATGGCGCGGCTGCGGGTGCTGCCCGACCCGGCGCTGCTGGCGGCGGTCGCGGATGGCTTCGGGCCGGATGCCGCGGGCGAGGATCGGTTGGACAGCGTGCTCGGGCTGCTCGGGCTCGTGGGCGTGCTGGACGGGATGCGCCCGGACTTCATCCCCGACGACCCCTGGGTGCGACGCTGGGAAGGCTGGGTCCTCGGCCAGACCTGCCTTCCTGCCGCGTCCGGGGAGCGGGGTCAGCCCGCGGGACGGTAAAGGCCGGCGGCCTCGGCGGTCTTGCTGGCCAGGGCCACCATCAGGTCCAGCGTGGGCGTTTCCACCCCGGCGAAGCGCGCCAGCTTCAGCGGCACGGCCAGCATGGCCTCGACCTCCATCGGCCGGCCGAGTTCCAAGTCCTGCAGGATGGAGGGCTTGTGCTGGTTGCTCCCCGAACGGGTCACCTGCTTCTCCGCATCCACCTCCAGCGGGATGCCGAGGCCGCGCGCGATCGCGGCGGCTTCCTCCGTCATGCGGACCGCGGCCGCGCGAATCGCCGGGTCCGCGAAGGTTGCCCGCATGTCCTGCCGGCTGAGGACGGCCAGCGGACCGCCCGAGATGTTGCCGAGCAGCTTGGCCCAGGCTTCGCGCCGGATGTCGGCGGTGACCGGCACCTCGAAGCCGCCAGCCCGCAGCGGGGCGGCGATGGCCTCGATCCGGTCGGAGGCGGCGCTGCCGTCGATCTCGCCCAGGAACAGGCGGTTGCTGGTATGCGCCACGCGGATCACGCCGGGCTCCACCACGGTGCAGGCGGAATACACCACGCCGCCGATCGTGCGCCCCACGCCGACGGCGCGGCGCAGCCCTTCCCCCGGGTCCAGTTCGGGCAGCTTGCGGCCTTCCATCGGGCCGCCGATTCGGTCGAAGTACCACCAGGGGATGCCGTTCATCGCGAAGACCACGGCGGTGTGCGCGCCCAGCAGCGGGGCGATGCCCCGCGCCACGTCGGGCAGCGAAGGCGCCTTGACGGTCACCACCACCGCGTCCTGCGGGCCGAGTTCCGCGGGGTCCTCGGCGGCGTGGACCTTTGCGCGCAGTTCGACATCGGGCGCCTGCACGGTCAGGCCCTGTTCGCGGATCGCCCGCAGGCTGTTGCCGCGCGCCACCACGCTGACAGTGGCGCCGCCGTGCGCGAAGCGCACCGCGAGATGGCCGCCGATGGCGCCGGCGCCGAAGATGCAGATCTTCATGGGGTGCTTTTCCTGTGCTGGGCTGCGACACCGTGCGGGGATGCGGCGCCGCGTCGCCGCCGTTGCGGCATCGCGCTTGCCGGGCCTAGCGGTTTCGCGGCGGGGCGCAACACCCGGCCTGCAAACAGGCGGGGCACGCGCGTCGCCGGACGCAACCTGCGCTGGCCGAAGTAATTTTGTTGCGTCGCAACATAGCTTAACAAGTTTTCATGGCTGCTGGAACGCCTTGCAGCTTTGGCAAGTGCTTTCTAGGGTGCGCTGGATCAATCCCAGGGAGGGACGAATGGCGTTCGGGCCGCCGACACACGGCGTCCAGCCCGCGGTGGCGGCTACGCCGCTGCGGCGGCGCGTATCTGTGCCCGTTGGGCCAAGCGCTGCGCAGCTTTTTCCCCCCACCCCGCCCGTCCGCGCCGGCTCCGCCGGATCGCTGTTCGGCGGCCATGATCGCCCGCGCCTTACGAGTGGAGAGAACTCCTGATGAGACTGAATGTGAAGGACGTCATCTCGGGGGGGCTGATCGTGTTGACCGCCGCCCTCGGGCTGGCGCTGATCTACGGTGTGTTTGAACGGTTCGGCGTTTCTGACCTCGCTCTGGGCAGCGCCCGCCGGATGGGCCCGGGCTACATGCCCATGCTGGTGTTCTACCTGCTCGGGGCGCTCGGGGTCGGGATCCTGTTGATCGGCCTGGGCAACGGCCCGGACAACCTGGAGCGCTGGACGAGGCTGGAAGTCACCACGGCGATCCTCGGCACCCTCGTCGGGCTGGTGGTGTGGCAGGTGATGGAGCGCACGGGCACCGGCGTCACCAGCTGGGCGCAGCTGGGCTTCGGCTGTCTCGCGGGATTGCTGGTGCTGTCGATCGCGCCGGGATGGCGGCCGCTGGGCCTGGTGCACGCCGCCTTCGCGGTGTTTGGCCTGGCGCTGGAGCCCCTGGGGCTGATCGTGGCGCTGGTGCTGTCCATCGTGCTCGCCTCCCTCGCGGACCGCACCCACCGCCCCCTCGGCGTGCTCGGCATGGTGGTGTTCCTGTGCGTGCTGAGCTGGGCCGTCTTCATCTGGCAGCTGGACATCCGCGTCCCGCTCTGGCCGACCATTTTCTGAGAGCGCGGACAGAACCATGGATCTCCTCGCCAACCTCGGCCACGGCTTCGCCGTCGCCCTGTCCTTCGACAACCTGCTCTTCGCGCTGATCGGGGCGCTGATCGGCACGGCGATCGGCGTGCTGCCGGGCATCGGCCCGGTGGCCACGATCTCGCTGCTGCTGCCGATCACCTTCGGCCAGCCCGCGACCACCGCGATCATCATGCTCGCCGGCATCTACTACGGCGCGCAGTACGGCGGCTCCACCACGGCCATCCTGCTGAACCTGCCGGGCGAGGTGTCCTCGGTGGTGACCGCCATCGACGGCTACCAGATGGCGCGCAACGGCCGCGCGGGTGCGGCGCTGACCATCGCCGCCTGCGGGTCGTTCTTCGCCGGCTCGGTGGCGACGCTGCTGGTGGCGGCCTCCGGCCCGCTGCTGACCTCGGTGGCGCTGAGCTTCGGCCCGGCGGACTACTTCTCGCTGATGCTGCTCGGATTGATCATATCCGCGGTGCTGGCACAGGGTTCGGTGCTGAAGTCCATCTCCATGGTGGTGCTGGGCGTGGCGCTGGGCCTGGTGGGCACGGACGTGCAGACCGGCCAGCAGCGCTTCACCTTCGGCGTGCCGGAGCTGTCGGACGGGCTGGGCTTCGTGTCCATCGCGATGGGCATGTTCGGCGTCGCCGAGATCATCCTGAACCTCGACAACCCCGAATCCCGCAGCGTGCTCAGCTCCAAGGTCGGCAGCCTGATGCTGACCCGCACGGAGTTCCGCCGCGCCGTTCCGGCGGTGCTGCGCGGCACGCTGGTCGGCTCCGTGCTGGGCATCCTGCCCGGCGGCGGCGCCGCGCTGGCGGCCTTCGGCTCCTATATGATGGAACGGAAGCTGTCGCGGCACGGCCATGAGTTCGGCAAGGGCGCCATCGAGGGCGTGGCGGGTCCGGAAAGCGCCAACAACGCCGCGGCCCAGACCTCGTTTATCCCGCTGCTGACGCTGGGCATCCCGGCCAACGCCGTGATGGCGCTGATGGTGGGCGCGCTGATCATCCAGGGCATCCAGCCCGGCCCCCGCATGGTGGAAACCCAGCCCGACCTGTTCTGGGGCCTGATCTGCTCCATGTGGCTGGGCAACCTGATGCTGCTGGTGATCAACCTGCCGATGATCGGCATGTGGGTGAAGCTGCTGCAGGTGCCCTACAAGTACCTGTACCCGGCCATCCTGGTGTTCTGCGCCATCGGCGTGTACTCGCTGAACAACAGCGTGTTCGACGTGTACCAGACGCTGCTGTTCGGCATTCTCGGCTACATCTTCTCCAAGCTGAAGATGCCGCCGGCGCCGATGCTGATCGGCTTCGTGCTCGGCCCGATGATGGAGGAGCACCTGCGCCGCGCCATGCTGCTGAGCCGCGGCGACCCGATCGTCTTCGTGCAGCGGCCGATCTCCGCGGTGCTGCTGGCGATCGGCTTCCTGGCCCTGGCGGCGATGCTGCTGCCCAGCCTGCGCAAGGGCAAGGACGAGGCGATCGCCGAGTAGCATCGCGGCGAATCCGTTTCACGACGCTGCCGAAGCCGCCCCGGGGACCTTTCCCGGGGCGGCTTTCTTTTTGGGCCCTGCTCCGCTACCTCCGCCCGGACGGATTGCAAGGACCTGCTCCGACGATGACCACTGCCTCCCTGGTGCCCGTGATCCTGTGCGGTGGGACCGGCAGCCGCCTTTGGCCGCTGTCCCGGGAAGGCTATCCGAAGCAGTTCTGGCCGCTGGCCTCCGACCGGACCATGCTCCAGGTCACCGCCGGGCGCGCCAGGGGCCCCGGCTTCGCGCCCCCGATCGTGGTCGCTTCCGAGCCGCACCGCTTCCTGGTGGCGGAACAGCTACGCGAGGGCGGCATCAGCGGCGCCCGCATCGTGCTGGAGCCGGAAGGACGCAACTCCGCCCCCGCCATTGCCGCAGCAGCCTTGCTGGCGGCGGAAACCGATCCGCGCTCGGTGCTCTGGATCATGGCGGCCGATGCGGTGATCGAGGACGAGCCGGCCCTGCACGAGGCGGTGTCGCTCGGCGTCGAGGCCGCGCAGGCCGGCGCCATCGTCGCCTTCGGCATGCGGCCCACCGCGCCCGAGACCGGCTACGGCTACATGGAGGCGGGCGAGTCCTGGCCGGGGGTGGAGGGCGTGTCCCGCATCGCCAGCTTCGTGGAGAAGCCCGACCTCGCCACCGCCCGGGGCTACCTGGAGGGCGGGCGGCACCTGTGGAATTCCGGCATGTTCATCGCCACCGCCGCCATCTGGCTGGCGGAGCTGGAGCGGCTGGAGCCCGACCTGCTGGCCGCGGTTCGGGAAGCGGTGTCCACGGCGAAGCGGGACCTGGACTTCGTGCGCCTGGGGGCGGACGCCTTCCGCCGCGCCCCGAACGTCAGCATCGACTATGCGGTGATGGAGAAGACCTCCCACGCCGCGGTGGTGCCGGCCTCGCTGGGCTGGTCGGACGTGGGGTCCTGGGATTCGCTCTGGGCGACCAGCCCGCGTGACAGCATGAACAACGCCACCCACGGCCCGGTGGAGCTGCTGAACGCCGAGGGCTGCTTTGTCCGCTCGGAGGGCATCCTCACCGGGGTGGTCGGCCTCAAGGACGCCGTGGTGGTGGTGACCGAGGATGCCGTGCTGGCCATGGCGCGCGACCAGGCCCAGGATGTGAAGAAGCTGGTGGAGCGCCTGAAGCGCGCCGGCGTGCCGGAAGCCACGACGCATCGCCGGGTCTATCGCCCCTGGGGCCATTACGAGGGGCTGATCCAGGGCGACCGGTTCCAGGTGAAGAAGATCTCGGTCCGCCCCGGCGAGAAGCTGAGCCTGCAGAAGCACCACCACCGCGCCGAGCACTGGGTGGTGGTGAACGGCACCGCCACCGTGGAGCGGGATGCCGAGCGCATCCTGCTGCGGGAGAACGAGAGCGTGTACCTGCCGCTGGGTTCCGTGCACCGCCTCGAGAACCCGGGCATGATCCCCCTCACCCTGATCGAGGTGCAGTCCGGCTCCTACCTGGGCGAGGACGACATCGTCCGCTTCGAGGATACTTATGGCCGGGCGTGACGCGCCCCCTGCCCTCCTGATCCTCCGGCGGGCAGCCTTGCCCGCGCGCCGCGCCTAGTTTCCTGCTCCCGTGGCCCTCGCCGAGGCCCTGCTCGCGCTGATCGTGGCCTGCATCGGCTTCGCACTGGTGGCCCGCCGCTTCCGCGTGCCCTATGCCGTGGTGCTGGTGATGGGCGGCATGATCCTGGCCTTCATCCCCGGCCTGCCGCGGCTGGAGCTGGAGCCGGAATTCGCCCTGGCCTTCTTCCTGCCGCCGCTGCTGCAGGCCAGCGCCTGGCGCACGGACTGGCCGGCCTTCCGGGCCAATCTGCGCATCATCCTGCTCCTGGCGCTCGGCGCGGTGCTGTTCACCGCGGCCTGCGTCGCCGTGACGGCGAAGTGGCTGGTGCCGGAACTGCCCTGGGCGGCGGCGGTGGCGCTGGGCGCCATCGTGGCGCCGCCGGATGCCGTGGCCGCCGCCTCCGTGCTGGGCCGGCTGCGCATACCGCGCCGGATCGTCACGGTGCTGGAAGGCGAGAGCCTGATCAACGACGCCTCCTCGCTGGTGCTGTACCGGCTGGCGCTCGGGGCGCTGGCGGCGGGCGGCCTGTCGCTGGGCACGGCCGGCCTGTCGCTGCTGCTGGTGGCGGCGGGCAGCACGGCGGTGGGCTGGCTGATCGGGCGCGCCACCGTGTGGCTGATGCCGAGGCTGGAAGACGAGCAGCTGGAAACCGCGCTGTCGCTGCTGGTTTCCTTCGCCATCTACGGCGTGGCCGAGGCGCTGCACGGTTCCGGCGTGCTGGCGGTGGTGGCGGGCGCCTTCGTGATGACCCGCCACCGCCACACCATCATGGATGCCGCGACCCGGCTGCAGTCCCAGGCGGTGTGGGACTTCGTGGAGTTCGTGCTCACCAGCCTGGTCTTCGTGCTGGTGGGGCTGCAGCTGAACGGCATCGTGGAACGGCTGCACGGCTACGGGTGGTGGGAACTGGCGAAGCTGGCCCTGGCGGTGTCCGGCACCATGATCCTGGCCCGCTTCGCCTGGGTCTTCGCCACCAGCTCCCTGCCCTGGCTGGTGCCGCCGCTGGAAGAAGGCGAGCGCCGGGTGCGCTGGGGCGGCATGACGGTGGTGGCCTGGGCGGGGATGCGCGGCGTGGTGTCGCTGGCCGCGGCGCTGGCCCTGCCGCTGGACGTGCCGGCGCGCGACCTGATGATCTTCCTGGCCTTCTGCGCCATCCTGGCGACGCTGGTGATCCAGGGCACCACGCTGGAATGGCTGATCCGCCGGCTCGGCGTGGCGCGGGCGGAAAAGGCGGGGATGCCGCCGCATGAGGCGCAGGCACGCCGGCTGGTGGCCAAGGCGGCGCTGGGGGAGCTGGAAAGCCGCGCCGACAGCCCGATCGACGGCGCCATCGCCCGCGACCTGATCCCGGAATACCGCGGCATTTCCCGGGTGTTCGACGGCGTGGCCAGCGGTGCGTCCCGCGCGGAATACACGGCGCGGCTGCAGCTTCGCCTGGCGGCGCTGCGGGCGGGGCGCGACCGGCTGCTGCAGCACCTCGACCAGGACGGGCTGCCGGAGGAAACCCTGGCCGCGCTCTCGGTGGAGATGGACCACGAGGAGTTCCGGCTGCAACGGCTGCTGGCGGCCGACCGCGCCGGCTAGAGGCTGTTGTGGACCTGCTCCAGGTTGAGGAGGTTCTTGAGCATGAGGCAGGCGAAGGCGACGAGATGCAGGCCCGCGAGGGTTTCGGGGAGGCGCTCGTAGTCACGGACGAGGCGGC
>NZ_JBLLEB010000053.1:0-25010 GCF_047690175.1 Roseomonas sp. BN140053
CCAGGCTGGACCTGGTCATGGCCGTGCCATCCCCGAAAGCGTCGAACACTTTCAGAGTGGCACGGCCAGAAAACCCCCATCACACCCAGCCCATCACTCACTTCAGTCACACACCCTAGGCTCAGGGGCCTGCTAAGGGCCGTTAACGTTTGTTTAAGAGAATGGTTTTAATTAGAAGAAGCCGGGAGAAGGGCATTTGGGATGCATGTATCGGCCGAAAACAGGTTTGCGGCACCGTTAGGCACTCGGCATGTCTCGAAGCCTTCCATCCTCCGCGCGCCGCATGCTGAGCACCACAGGTCCTTTGCTTGCGGGCTGGTAGTCGCTGCGCCGATCACGGTGTTCCTCTGGTCGATCATCGCCTTCGTCATCTGGCTGATCGTCTGACCAAGCCTGGAACCGGAGGGAAGGCAAAGCGGCTTCGCAGCCCTGTTGGGATGCTTGGAAGCCGCTCGGCTCGCGTTGCGTCGGTAAACGTCCGCTTCGGAGTCGGCACTGTCGCGGTCAGCATGTCGAGCCCCCCCTGCCCCTGGACGCATCGCTGTGGTCGCGTTCCGCACCGCAGACCGACACCGGTGAGTCGGCTCAGGAAGCGAGAACCGGCAGAACGCCGCCCGGTACCTCGCCTGCTGCCCGGTAGGTGTCCGCTGTTTGCTGGCCAATGGTCCGCCAGTCCGGGGTCTGGTCTGCCGTGGTCCAGGCGCTCGCCGAGCACGCGGCGGCGAAGGCACGATCCTGCAGGAGATGCGCGATCGCCGTGCGTAGAGCCGCAACGTCCCCGGGCGGAACAAGATGGCCCTGCACGCCTTCCACCAAGGTTTCCGCGAAACTGCCCAGGTTGGATGCGATGACCGGCCTGCCATGGGAGAGCGCGTAGGGCAGGACGCCGCTGGCCTCGATCTCCCGATAAGGGAAGACGGCCACCACCCCGGCCGTGAAGAGCTCGCCGATCTCCTCGTCGCTGACGAAGCGTGGTTCGATGGACACCTGCCCGGCGAGGTCGTGCTCTGCCACCAGCCGATGCAGTGGGCCGAGGTCCATGTAGGGCTTGCCGACGATGCGGATCCGGGCCTGGTCCCGCAACTCGCCGGGCAGTCCGGCGAAGGCCTCGATCAGCAGGTCCGCCCCCTTGTAGGGCTTGATCTTGCCGAAGAGGGTCAGGGTCAGGCGACCTCGCATCGGATCGTTCGCCGCCGGCGGCAATGGCGCGAGCAGGCCGTGCGGCAGCAGCACCAGGCGTTCCGCCGGGATGCCCTGAAGCCGCATCCTGTCCCGTCCCTGCGCCGTATGCACGATCACCCGGTCGAAAGCCTCTACGCAGCGCAGGAAGCCGTGGCGCTGCAGACCGGCCGTGGGGTCGCCGTTGAAGGGATTGGTGTCGTGCACCGTCAGCACCAGCGGTGCCAGGGCTCGGAAGCCCGCCAGCAACCGTCCGTCCACCAGCGGCAAGGGTAGCCACTGGAAATGGATGACGTCCGGGCGCTCCCGCCGCAAACGCCGCAGGAGCCGCGTCATGGAGAAGGCATGGTCCAGCCCCTTCACGGCGAGGCGCAGCGGCGCCGGGAAGCGGGCCATCAAGGGATGGTTGGAGGCGCGGTAGAAATCCGGCACCAGCCGGACATCCCCAGCCTCGCTGTCATCCGGGCCGGGAAGGCGCCCGTGCAGTGTTACGTCATGCCCCGCCTGCATCAGGCCATGGGCGAGGGCGCGGTCGTAGGGCAGGGTGAACAGGGACGGGTCGACCAGGGAAACGCGCATCAGTTTGCGGGTCCGGCGCCGGGAAGCATCATCGTCGACGACAGGCGCGCCGATGCGGGGGGGCTCCAGGTCTGGAAGCGATCCCCGCGCAACGAACGCCAAACGCCGATTCCCGTGGCGAGGAAGGCCCCGAGAATGTCGCGCAGGGACGCCAGGGGACCGCGACGGGCCTGCCAAATCAGCGCTGCTCCTACGGCGCTGAGCGCTAGGAGAATGGCCCACAGCCACCCAGCACCGGCTGCCGCGAGGCCGGCGAAGAGGCACAGCGCAGAAGCCGCCAAGAGGTAAACGGTTAGCCAGCGCAGCAGCTTGTGCGACACGTACTTATAGCGATCAACGGCGCCCAACTGCCGCAATCGCGGCCGCAGCGTCCGGTGGACGTTGAAGGCCTGACACGCGATCCGCACCTTGCGCCGGAACTCCTCCGCCGGCCGGGACACGGCTTCCTCGAAGGCCATGGCATCCGACGCCCGAACCACGCGGGCGCCTTGACAGAGCACCATCAACGACACGTACATATCGTCGATCAGGTCCGCGGGCGGCGGGCAGTGCAGCGAACGCCGGATGGCGAAGATGGAGCCGTCTGCTCCCATTACCGACCCCGTAGCGCTTTCCAGCGCCTTGATTTCTTCCTCCAGGCGCCAGTACCGGAGGCCAGTGGCCGCAGTGGCGCTGCCATTCTCCGCCGCGTACTGCAGGTGGCCACACACGGCGCCCACCTCGGGGTCCCCGAAGGGGGCAAGGAGGCGGGGCAGGGCATCCGCTGCGAAAGTCACGTTGGCATCGCTGAACACGAGGTAGTCGGCCCGGGTCAGCCGTACCAGGGTGTTCATGCCGTGCGTCTTGCCGAGGCGCTCAGGCGAAACCACCAAGCGGATCTGATTGGCGTAGTCCTGCAGCAGCGCCGCCGTACCGTCGGTCGCCGCATCGACGTAGACCAGGATTTCCAGATCCGGCACCGCCTCGCGCATCGCCAGCATGTTTGTGACCTTGGCGACGATCACGGATTCCTCGTTGTAGGCGCACAGGCACAGGGCGGCTGTGCCGCGCGGCGTGCTCCGCTGGATCGGGCGCGGCCGCCGGCGGGCCAGCAGGCGTAGGCTGGCGGGGTAGGTGACGAAGGGATGCGCCGCCAGCAGGAAGAAGACGACGGCTGCGAGCAGCAGCGTCGCCGCGAGGAGAACCGTCATGGTCAGCTTGCCGTGACGGCGACCAGCGGTGCCCGGGTGGCGGCGGCGATCTGGCCAACCATGCCCTGCGTCGCTTCTGTCGGCGCCTTGGCGTCCACCAGCAGCACTGCGACGTCGACGCAGTGCGCCACCGCCGCCGTTGCCGGCATCGAGGCGGGCGAGGCCTCGAGCACCACGAGGTCATAGGTGTCCTGGGCTTCCACGAGCAAATTCTGCAGCTCCACCCCGGACAGCAGGGCGTGGTCGCCGCGTGCGCCCTGGCCAGCCAGCAGGAGATCCAGCTGGCCGACCTCGTCGCCCACCAGGGCTTCGTGCCAGGTGGTCCGGTGATCGAGAACTTGGAATAGCCCGCGTGGGGGATTCCCCAGCAGCCCGCTCAGCCCGGGCGCCTGCAGATTTCCCTCCACCAGCAGGACGTGCTCGCCATCCATCGCGGCCACTCGGGCAAAGGCGAGGGCGACACCCGCCGCACCTTTCGCCGCAGCGGTGAACAGCACGGTCCGGGGCACCTTCCGGCCGCCGGCGAAGCGCAGCCTCCCCCGCAGGCTCCGCATGACCTCGGCATCCGGCCCGGACGGCTTGGCCAGGACGCGCGCGGCCAGGGCGCCACCGCCGCTGCCCAGCGCGGCGCGGCGCAGCGCCCCCAGGACCGGCAGCCCGGCCGCTTCTGCGCCGCCGGCTGCTGCCGTGTTCCCGGCCAGGCCGCGGGTCCGGGTCAGCGCGAGGAGGCAGCCGAGAAGCACGCCGCTGAGCCCGCCCGACAGGGTGACGATCCTCATGCTGGGGCCGGAGGGATCGCCGGGCGGAAAGGCCGGGCTCAGCACCCGCACGTCAGGCGTTTCCGCCCCGACGGGCTGCGGCACGGTCTGCTGCGCGCGCTCGAGCAGGGTTCGGTACAGCACGCGGCGCGTGTTCACCTCCTCCTGCAGCCGCGCCATCTCCGCCTGCGCGTTGGCAGCCACGACGCCGGTCCGGCGCGCGTCCTCCAGCTGCTTCTGGATGTCCGCCTCGTGCTGCCGCGCCACCCGCAGCTGCGTGCCCAGGGAGGCGACGATGCGCTGCGCTTCCTGGCCGATCCGCTGCTGCACCGCTTGCAGGTCCGCCGTGGCGCTGCGCACGCTGGGATGACCGGCGCCGTAGCGGGAGGACAGCTCCGCCAGGCGACGCCCAGCCGTGGCCTCCTGCTCGCGCAGCTGCGAAATCGTCGTGGAGCCCAGCACGCTGGCCAGGGCGTCGGAAGAGCCCTGACGCAGCAGCTCGGTGGCGCGCTGGTAATTCGCCTCGATCGATCCGCGATCCAAGGTGGCGCGCGCCGCGGCGGTGGTGAGTTCCTCCAGTTGGAGCTGGCCGACGCTGCCGGCGCGCAGCCCGATCATCTCGCCCCGTTCCCGCATCTCGCGCATCCGCTGCTCGAGTGCGTTCAGGTCCTCGCGCACTTGGTCGACGCGCTCGGTGATAGCGGTGCTCGCGCCCTGGTTCACGTCCACCCGGCGCTTCGCGCGGGACTGGACGTAGTTCTCTACCAGGGAATTGACGAAGGCGGCGGCCAGACGGGGATCCTGTGCCGTGAAGGCCACGGAGATCACCAGGCTGCGGTTGTCCTGGAAGATGCTTAAGGCCCGGCTCACGCCGTTGAGCACGGCCTCGTCAGGCCCGGCCCCGGCGTTCTCGCCGGACGAGGAGGACGGCAGCCAGGAGCGAACGATGTCCTTGGCGTGGTCGAGAAGGCTGGGAGTGCGGAGTGCGGGATTGAACTCGGGATTATCGCTGAGGCGCAGTTCGTTGACGACGCCCTGGACGAGCGGCCGTGCCGTCAGGGCCTGCACCTCGGTGCGGACCCAGGGCATCGGATCGGGCGCGTTCTCACTCCGCAGTGCGCCCTGCAATTCCGGGATGGCGAAGCGGTCGCCCTCCACCGTGAGGATGCTGTTGGCGGTGTAGGTCTTGGGCAGCGTGCGGGCGTAGGCGTAAGCGCCGACGGTGGCCACGATGCCGCAGCCGATCACCAGCCAAAGGTTCCGCCGCAACACGCGCACCAGCTGCATCGCGCCCAGGGTAGGCATCCGCTGCGCCGGCGCGAAAGGCTGGCTCACATGCATGTCCATGACGGACTCCGAACAAAGGGGCGCGAAGCGGAAAGGCGCGGCATCTCAGCGGTTCGCGATGAGAGCAGAGGGCACCGCTGCTTCCGCGTTCACGGCCGCTTCGGCCGGCCAGGAAACGCGCGGCAGGGCAGCGTCCCGGGCGGCCAGCAGCAGGACGTGGTGCATCAGTGGCCGTTCGCGAAAGGTGTAGAGCCCCGATCCCCGACCGCAGGACTGCAGGACCTCGCTCTCTTCCAGCCGCGCCCATTCCTCCGCCGAGACGCGCCGCTCCCCGATCATCACGCTGCCTCCCGGCTCGACGGTGACCATCAGGCGGCCCCATGGGTCCTGGATGGCGCTGGCGATACGGCGAAGCACCGCCACCATCTCCTGGTCGCGACCGTGATTGGTCAGGGACGCGTAAAGCCCGAGCACGCTGGAACTCGCATCGCCGAGCAAGCGTGTGACGGCAGCGTCGAAATCTTCCTCGGACACGTTGGTGTCACCGCGCGCTGCGGCCGCCTGGGTCAGGCGCAGGCCGAGGAGCTGGGCCATGTAGGGAATGCCCCGCGCCAGCACTGTGACACGGGCGACGGCGGCGGGAGAGAAGACGTAGCCGGACTCCCGGCCACCGCGGACGATCAGCTGGGCAATCTCGCCATCCGAGAAGAGCGGCAGATGCACGCCGAGCACGTTGCGCTGGATGGACGGATGCTGGCCCAGGATCTGGTCTAAGTTCTCGGACACGCCCACGATGACGAACAGCAAGGGAACGTCCCGGTCCGAGAGCTGCTTGATCGTGTCCGCCAATTGGACACGCGTGCCGACATCCTCGACCCGGTCAAACTCATCGACCATGCAGACCAGCCGCGTCAGCGCCAAGCGCGACGGCAGGGTGAGCACATCCCGCGGCCGCAACGGCCCCGATGGCAGGGCCGCCTCGCAGCCCTCCGCCTGGTCCGACTGCAGGCCGGGGGCCAGTAGCGAACTCGGGAGGTCGCTCGCCAGGCCGCGCAAGATCGTATCGAAGGTGCTGCCAGCTTCGCAGGTGTAGCGTGCAACGATCGTGCCGCTGCGGCGCAACCCCTCGGTCACCAAGTTGGATAGCGAGGTCTTGCCCCGACCCCGCTCGGAGTACAGGACGACGTGCGCGCGGTCTTCCTGCAGGGCCTGCAGGATGCGCTGCAGCTCGGCGGCACGGCGGACCTGCTGCCGGCGACTGGGCTTCGGCTGGGTGGGCGTGAACGCTTCGCCGAGGGGCAGCAGCCTGCTCCCTTCCGGCTGCCCCAGGCGGCTCGGCGGCATCCGGACACGCGGCAAGGGAGGCGGACGGCGGCCGAACAGCCGGCTGAGCCAACTCATTGCATCAATTCCGGATCGGAGAAGGGGAAACGCTGCAGCGGCCCACCTTAGTAGGCACCTCGGCTTTTAAGAACGGCCGGCACAGTCCGGAGCAAAATGACGAGGTCGTGCCACAAAGTCCAGTTTTTAACGTACCAGCTGTCCAACTGAACGCGCTGTGCATAGGATGTCTCGGTACGGCCGCTGATCTGCCACAAACCGGTCAGCCCGGGGCGGGTCTGATAGTAGTAGGCGATATCGGCGTCGTAGCGCGCCACCTCCGCTTCCACGATAGGCCGCGGCCCGACGAGGCTCATCTCCAGCCGGAGCACATTGAAGAGCTGTGGCAACTCGTCCAGGCTCGTGCGGCGCAGGTAGCGGCCGATCCAGGTGATGCGGGGGTCGTCGCGCAGCTTCTGCGTCTCGTTCCACTCGGCCCTGGCCTTCGGGTCCGTCCGCAGGACCTGCTGCAGCGCCGCGTCGCTGTCCAGCACCATGGAACGGAACTTCAGGCACTTGAACGGCCGGCCCGAGGCGCCGATCCGGGTATGCGCGAAGAACACCGGGCCACCATCCCGCTTCACGAGCACGGCAATGATCGCGAGTAGTGGCAGCAGCAGCAGCAACCCCAGGCTCGTGACGGTGACGTCAAACACCACCTTGACCGCGCGCGAGACGGGACGCGACAGATTGTTCCTGTAGTGCATCGCCACGAAGTCGTAGTTGGACAGGGTTGTCCGGGTCGCACCGACCACCGGCAGGCCATCAAAGGGCATTGCCACCGTGAAGGGGATGCGCTCGCGCATCAGCGCCTCGGCCACGAGGCGATCGGGCCTTCCCTGGTTCCCGGGAGCGAGCACCAGCAGTTCCGCCCGGAAGCGGTTCATCACCCCGCGCCAATGCCGGCCGCTCACGTCGGATGGCCGGATCGTGCTCACGACATCGTAACCGAGACTGGAATCGGAGAGCAGGGCGCTGGTCACGCTCTGCGCCGCCGCATTCTCGCCGACGATGAGCACGGGCATGTGCCAGCGACCGGTCAGGGCGAGGGCGTAGCGGCCGAGCGAACGCAGCGCGAGCGCGCAGGCCGGGAACAACGACCAGAGGATCGGCAAGGTCCACCACGACGCACTGTCGGCGACCATCAGCAGAACGGCAGCGTGGCACAGCAGTCCGACGAAGCTCGTCAGCATTAGCTGCCTCACTTCGTCCCCGAACGGAATCCGCCGGGAATAATGCCCCCCCGCCGCAAGGTGCGCCATGACGCCGCCCAGCAGTACAGCCGGCACGGCTAGGGACGCCCGCGCCGTTGCCAGCAGGGACTGCTCGCTTCCTCCGGTGGAGGGCCATACCGCGAGGAGAGCAATCGCGAGGCACAACACCGCGGCCGATAGGTCGGCGGCGCCGACCGTGACACCGTACCACCACGCCCGTGCGGCATGCCGCGCATTCAGGCGCGGTGGCAGGCTGGTATAGTCGGTGATGTTACGAGGAAGCTCCGCGTGGTGGATCGGCGAGGGCGAAGCGAGCGTCATGATCTGGGATCCGGAAGCACGGCGTTGGAGCACGATTGGACGACAACCCCTCCAGAATACTTTCCGATCTATGTCGAAATTTTTGTGGCTTCCGAACGAACGGCCAGCTGTCATGTCTCACATAATGAGCTTTGCATCACTATTTCAACTATTCAGTCACAGAGTTCGCAGATATGTGAACAGGAGACTGCGTGGCGCTTCCGACAGCGCACAGTGTGACGTGCGAAATCGTACCGGGAAGCCTGTGTTGGCGTTCGCGGCACACCCGCTTGTCATCGTGAAACGACGCTGGCGGGGCTCAGGACAGTTCGCTTAACGTCCTGCGGACAGGTAGAGCGCAACACCGCGACAATCGAATTGTCGTCAGAAGGAGCCCAGCACTGTACCGGTGGGAAGGGAACGAGGTACCGTAAGCCTTGGACCGATTGCGCAGTTCCTGGACGATCCGCGGCCGACACGGCTGCAAGCGGAGGCGACGGGACCTTCGGTGACAACCCCATGACAGGCGCCACAATGGAACGCAGCTCCCAGATTGCGCCGAAGTGCCGGATCCTGATCGTCAGTGCATCCGACACGCGTTTTTTCGGCTTCCTGCAGGACATGCTCGGCTCGATTGAGCCGTGGCTCGCCGCAGACAACGTCCACCTTGCCTGTTTCGACATCGGCCTCGCCCATTCGGATCGCGATTGGCTGCAGCGCAAGGACGCCATGGTGGTGGCACCGCACGCCCATTTCGGGCTCAACTCAGGCGATTACCCTCCCGCCCTGCTGTCGTTCTTGGCCCGCCCTTTCCTCCCGGAGTACTTCCCGGGCTACGACGTGTATCTCTGGATTGATTCGGACGTCTGGCTGCAAGACCTCGCGGTGCTGACGCAGTACGCCGAAGGCGCGCTAGACTGCGGCATAGCAATCGCCCATGAGCGAGAGAAGGGCTATCGGTTCCAGCCATGGCTTCTCGGCTGGACGACGAAGCACTTCATCCTCGGCTACGGCCCCTTCAACGCCGCTTACCTGCTGACACGCCGTCACCTGAATGCCGGGTTCTTCGCCATCCGCAACGATGCTCCGCACTGGGCGGCCTGGGCGGCGCGGTACGAAGCGGCGATTCGGCGTACGAAGGCCCTGGTGCCGCACGACCAGTTCGCGTTGAACCATGCGCTGCACTCCCGACCGGCAGGCGCGGCGCGGCGCTTGCCCGCGCGCTTTCTGGACCCGAGGTGCAACTGGATCTGCGACCGTGGAATTCCCATGTGGAACGATGCCTCGCAGGCGTTCTGCAAGCCTTACGCCCCGTTCGAGCCTATCGGCGCGCTGCACCTCGCCGGTCCGGCAAAGCGGTCCCTTTATACGATCCGCCGTACCGGGGGGGGCGCTTTCAGCACCTATCTGCTCCGCGGTGCCGCGCCGTCGGCGCCGGCCCTGCAACCCCCATCTCCCCTCCCCG
Source organism: Roseomonas sp. BN140053 (assembly GCF_047690175.1). Classification (NCBI taxonomy): domain Bacteria; kingdom Pseudomonadati; phylum Pseudomonadota; class Alphaproteobacteria; order Acetobacterales; family Roseomonadaceae; genus Roseomonas; species Roseomonas sp. BN140053. The sequence continues at coordinate 9,353 of NZ_JBLLEB010000053.1, forward strand.
CACCCACTTGAAGCGTGCCGACAGGTGGAACTTGCCGGAAGAAGGGGCGGGCGCCACGGAGAGCCGATGCCATGGCCGGCACAGGCGAGTGCCGGACCCGCGGTGACGCGGGCGAACTCCGCGAGCGCGGTTCGCCGACGATGCCACGCCGATCCACACCCTTGAACCCGCTGCCGTTCCCACGGACGTACACCCTGCAAAGCTCTTGGGATCTTCGCCCATCGCCGCGCCGCGCGGGTGGCACGGGTACTCAGAACGTCACGACGAGGCCACGCCGATGATCCCCGAAAAATCGCCGAAAGTGTCCGTTGTCATCCCGGCCTACAGGACGGCCGGCACCCTGGCGCGCGCGGTGCAATCCGTTCTGCGGGGATCGGAGCAGGACTTCGAGATCATCATTGTCGAGGACTGTTCCGGGGACGACACGCTGGCCGTCGCGGAGGATCTCGCGGGATTGGATCCTCGCATCCGGGTCATCGCCCAACCGGTGAACGGCGGCCAGTCGGTCGCGCGAAACGCCGGCATCGCCGCAGCCCAGGGGCGGTGGATCGCCACGCTCGACGCCGATGACCGGTATCAGCCGGAGCGCCTGCAGGTTCTGCTGGAAGCGGGCGAGCGGGAAGGCGTGGACATGGTGGCCGACAACCAGAACCACATCGACGAGGCGGCAGGCGTGATCGTGCTTACCGCCTTTCCGACGACCGCCCCGGACCGCGTCGTGACGTTACGCGACTTCATGGCCAGTGCCGACACGTCCGCCGAGTTCAGCTTCGGCATCTTGAAGCCGGTCATCCGGGCTTCCTTTATCCGTGAGCACGACCTCAGCTACCAGCCAGGGCTAAAGCTCGGCGAGGATTTCTACCACCTCCTGCAGTTCTTCGCTGCGGGAGGGAAGGGTTATCTCGTCAGCCGGCCGCTCTACGACTGGACGTTGCCCTTCGGGCCGCTCTCACGCACCTGGACGACCACGGGCGACGGCGCCTGGCGCTACAACTATCGCGGCACGATCGAGGCGAACGCCTATTTCCTGAAGCAGGTCGAAGAGAACGGGCAGTTCGAACTCGCGGCATTGCTGAAACGTCGCGAGCGTGAGTACCAAGTGATGATACACTACATCGACGCTCAGAAGACCTATGCCGAGACCGGACGCAGGCTCGCGGCCGCAGGCATCATTCTGCGCCACCCGAGCACTTGGCCCTTGCTGCTTCGCCGCATCACGGGTCGCTTGCGGCGCCGGATGGCACGCTAAGCCCGAACTCCTGGGCCGGGCCAAGCGGCCGCGTGCCTTTCCGCCCGGCCACTCTCCCAGAACGCATTGCGTGTCACATCGAGCGGAAACGCGCGACCAGCTGAAGCGCTTGGTCGAGGAAGTCGCGAAGGGCCCGCCGTCCGCCCGGGAGCACGGCCAGGGCCGCCGCGAAGACCGCGTAGGCACCCGCGGCTTTCAGGAGCAGTCCCAGGATCCCCGCGGGAAGTGCGGACAGAACGCCGTACATCACTCCGAAGGTGATCAGGGAGGCGAACAGGAAGGGCGCCACGGCCGAGAAGAGGTCCTGGCCGCGCAGGGGGCCGCGACGGGTCGCTACCCGCCACAGGAACGACATTTCCAGTAGACCGGCAGCCGCGTAGCCGGCAGCGACGCCCTTCGCTCCCCAGCTCAGACCGATGGCGAAGCACGCGACGAAGAGCACCGATGTCAGGATGCCCCAGTTCCGCATTTCCCGTGTGCGTCCCTGGCTTATGAACAGCCAACCCATGCTGTTGCCGATAGGGGCGACGAAGGCGTCGATGCCCAGGATCATGAAGATTGGGGCGACTTCCACCCATTGCTGTCCTAGGGCGAGCGCCGTCAGGTCGTAGCTGTTGATGATCATGAAGATGAGGCTGGGATAGATCAGCAGCACGACGGCTCCCAGCATCCGCGAGAAGGCGCGACGGTAGAATTCGGGCTGGTCCTGAGTTCGCGACAGGAGCGGAATGGCAACGCTGGTGAAGGGGCCGGCGAACTGAAAGAACGGCAGCAGCATCAGCTTTATCGCGCGGTCGTACAGACCCAGCGCGTGCTCACCGGCAAACCGGCCCAGCATGACGCTATCGCTGCTGCGGGAGAAGAAGTTCACGAAGCGATAGCTCGTGACGTCGCTGCTGAAGTGCAGCAACGGCTTCATCGACGCGAACGGCGCGGGGCGGCCGGGCAGCCAGCGGCTGACGGACCAGGCGAGCACGGCGATGGTGATGGAAAACACCGCCTGGTTCATCATAATGGCCCAGTAGCCCATGCCTAGGATTGCCGAAACCACGCCGGCCAGGGCGCCACAGAAGAAGCTGACCAAGTTGAGGATTGCCAGGGCCCTGAAGCGCAGGTGCCGGTTCAGGAGGGCGAGGTGCTGGCTGCAGAGGCTGGTCACGAACAGCAGGCTGCCTGACACGATCATGATGTTGGCGACCCTGGCATCGCCGTAGAAGCCGGCCACCAGATCGGCACAAGCGACGCAGAGCCCGGCCAGCATGAGGCCGGCGGTAGCGTTGACCCAGAACAGGAAGCTGAGCTGTTCTTGGCTGATATTCTTCTGCTGGACCGTGGCCTGGGACAAGCCCAGGTCGGCGAACATCCCGACGAAAGTGATCACCGGGGCCACCATGGCGACCAAGCCGAAATCCCCGGGAAGCAGGAAGCGGGCGAGCACGATCTGGAACACGAGCCGCAGGCCGAACAAGGCGAACTGAGACGTCAGGTTGATGACGATGCCGCTCGCCGAAGCGCTCTTTAGGTTCCTGGAGGCGGCGGCCTCCTCATCTGGCTCGTGCCGAGGGGGTTGTACTGTCATGCATCGAGCGCCGCGCGTTCGCGCGACGCGTTCGCCGTGCCACGTTCGATCAGCTCCGCCATCGCCACGTTGATGGCCGATGGCGTGTAGCGCTCCTGCTGGAACTCGCGTGCCTGCGCGGCAAGGTCGCGGCCGAGAGCCGGATCCTCCGCGAGTCTCCCAAGGACCGCGGCGAAGCTCGACATCGTGTCGGCGAGCAGGAGATGGCGGCCATGCTCGAGCTCCATCCCCTCCGCACCCAGGGGCGTGGAAACCACAGGGCGACCATAAGCCATGGCTTCCAGTATCTTGATCCGGGTGCCGCTCCCGTAGAGGATCGGTACGATGACCACGTCGCAGCTCTCGTAGAATGGCTGGAGCGTCGGGGCATTGGCGTGAAGATCGAGCTTATGCTTCTCGACCAGTGCCAGAACATCCGGCGAGGGGTTGATTCCCACCACCTTCAACCGCGCCTGCGGATGTGATCCCAACAGGATCGGCCATCCCTGATCGAGAAACAGGCGCAATCCCTCTATGTTCGGCGCGAAGCTGAGATTGCCCACGAACAGGACATTGAATTTACCGTCAGCCGGTCGTTCCGGGAGAAGGTTCCGGTCAATCACGTTGGGTATCTTGACGATGGAGGCGTCGGGATAATCAACCCGCAACGTTTGCACGTCCTCGTCCGTGCAAACACTGACGCCGTGCCACGATCGAGCCACCTTTCGCTCACCGTGCGCGATGATCCGAGCGTCGATCTCGGCGAGCACCCGGCCCTGGAAGCGGAGTTTCGCGTCCTTGCTTCGTGCTTGGCGAAAGCGAAACTTGGACATGACGTCGTCGAAATCGACGAGGCGGACCGCGCTGGCGAAAAGCGTCTTGTCGACCGCGGCCTGCGTGATGAGGGCGGAGCAGAGACGGCCGGCGAAAATGATGTCCGGATTTAGGAGAGGCAGGCGCGCAGTGATGCTCCGGACCTCTTCCCGGGAGAACTGCGGGACTTCATGGCTGCGCATCTTGATCATGTTGATCAGGCCTGCTGGAACGAACCCGAATCTGCGCCCCTGGACTCCCTGCCAACCCTTGATGTTGATCCGCGTAATCGAGCGCACAAATGGTTCCAGCGGCGCGAGGGACGTGGAAACGCAATCGTAGTCCGCATCCCTGAAAACCAGGACAAAGTGCACCTCCCCATGGGGGCGCAGGGCCTGCACAAGGTGCCAAGCACGTTGCGAGCCACCATGGCCGTCCAGGTCGGGGGGAATCCGCATGACGCAGAGTATCTGGGGAGGGCCGTCAGGGTTGGTGATGATGGGATCTCCAGCTGGAAGCTCTCGACCGAGAAGCCTGCATTGCCGATCGGATGCCACGGAAGGGGCGGTTTGTGGCCGTTGGGTGGAACGGAGTCCAGAACACAGCTCGAGCATTTCCTGCTTGCTGCCTGGATGGAAGTCCGGCCTTTTTCTCAGGGATCAGGCCCCGAAATGGTGCAATCCCGCTTTCTCCGGAACTCGCGAAAGCGTTCGGCATTTCGCATCGGCATTTTTAGGCACGGCGTAAGCGGGCAACGCTCGTCAGCATCATCACCAGGAACAATATCGGCGGAAATTGCTGGTAACCGCCCGTGAACAAGATCAATGCAAGGCACGGCGCGACGAGCGCGCTTTGAATGGCCGAGCGCTGCCCAACAACGAACAGCAGTATGTAGGCGATCAAGGCCGGCCCGCCGTATTCCAGGATAATCTTGACCGGGGTGTTAACGTCGTAGCTGTAGACGAGGTTCTGCTGCTCGCTAGCCCCGGCGCCGATGCCGAGCAGTGCGGCCGATGGTTCCGCCCTGATGATGTCGCTCAGCACCCAGAACGGCGTCACGAAACGCATGTGGCCGCTGGTTCCTGGCCGTGAGAACTCGTCCATGCGATCCTGGATCGCCAGGGCCAGATCCGGCGCCAGGAGCAGGCCGGCCGCGAGTGCCACCGCCAGGGTAGCGACCGTCGCCGCTGCGATAACCACGCCTCGGGCGCCCATGCTGAAGACGGCGGCGACCACGAAGGTGGCCAGCACGATCCATCCGGTTCCCGACATGGACAGGAGCAAACCGGTGACGAAGATGGCGAGGTAGGGAAGACGCTTGAATGCCAGGATCTCGACAATGAGCGCCAAGGCCATCAGCTGCGAGAAGACCGAGGGCTCCACCAGGAAGAAGCCGTTCGACTTGAGCAGGTCGCCGACGCCGGCCAAGATCTGCAGGTTGTAGCCGGATTCGAACAGGATGGATTCCGGCAACAAGCCCGTGAACGCGAAGATCCTGATTCCCGCGAACTGTGCGATGAACTGGAGTGTTCCGGCCGCGGCCGCCAGCATGAACAGGAAGTTCAGCAGGCGGAAGAAGCGGAGTTCGTCCACGGGCTCGGAGAAAGTCAGGGTGGCAAAGGCCGTCAGCAGCAGGAACTGGGAAATGGACTGCACGTTCAGGGGCGTGCTGAATGGTCCCGGGCTGACGGCATGCCACGCGGCACCGAGAACCGCGCAGAAGGTGAGGGCCAGGAAGATGACGAGCCTGCGGCTGTCGAAGGCGAACACGCCGGACAGCAGGCCCCAGCCCGCGAGACCGATGCCGATCGGTCCCACGATGCTGGCGTTCTTGGCGCCGGCCGGGAAGCCGAAGCGCTGCAAGAAGAGGCAGGAACAAAGGATCGCGCCGACCAGCGCGAGGACACGCTTGTCGAAGCCCGGCGCCTCGCTCGCTCCGGAAACCCGGGAATGCAGCTTACTGGCTTGCAGCATTCACGGCGGAACGGCAGGCCAGCGACAGGTTCGCCTTATAGTGCTTCAGGCAGATCACCTGCGACTGTGCCGAAGGGCTGCGGCGCTCCGCCAGCGCGGGACAGTACCGCCGCGTATAGTCCGCACAGGCCTGAACGACCTGGCGGCCGGCATTGCGACGCTCGGCCGCCACGTCCTGAGCCCTGGCCGTGATGGCTGCTCCGAGTCCGGCAGCGAGCGCAATGAGGACGCCGCAGAGGGCGCTTCGCCTGACGATCTTCACGCTGCACCTCAATCGCTGCTGCCCGTCCTGGGCGATGCGCATCTCCTCCCGCATCCACGGAAATGCTGAGCGGGAGCCTTATAGTGACGGATGGGGCGGAGGCAACTCAATATCGTGCTGCGTCTTGCAATCGGGTATGGCATTCTGCCACCAGGGAACCGTGGTTTCGGAAGTCTAGCAGGCCTCCTCTGCCGCCATGGAGTCGGAAGAAGGCTTTTTCTGGGATGGCGCGGATGTCGGGCGTGAGTCGCGGATGCTTCCTGGTGCTGCTCCTGTCGGGGTGCCTGGCCATCGGCAGCAGGGCGGTCTGGGCACAAGCACTGCTCGACGAGCTGATCACCCGGGACGTGGCGGGGGTGGCGGCCGAGCCCGGGGTTACCGTCGCGTCACGTGAACGCTCCGAGTATTCCAGCCTGGGCGTGCGGGTCGGCAACTTCATGATCCGCCCGGAGCTGACGGAGAGCGTCGGCTACACCGACAACGCCACCGCCACGCGTGACGGCCGCGGAAGCGCGTTGATCGCCACCAGCGCCGCATTGCGCGCCCAGTCGAACTGGTCCCGCCACCGCCTGAATGCCGCGGTCACCGTGGATGATCAGCGTTTCCTCCAGGAATCCGCGCAATCCTTTACGAATTGGTCAGCATCGATCGACGGCGCCTACGACATCGGGCGCGACACGGTCACGGCATCGTATTCCCACCAGAACCTGACGCAGACGGTGCGGGACCTGGATGTGCCGCAGCTCGACGAGTCGCTCGCCTTCCGCGTCGACACGGGCGTGGTCAGCTACCGGGCAACGTTCAACCGCCTCTTCGCGCAGCCGACGCTCTCCGTCGCGTCCTACAACTTCGACAACGGCACGGCGGGCGGTGTGGTCTACGAGCAGAGCTACCGCAATCGCGTCGTGGTAACGCCCAGCATCACCTTGGGATACGAGCTGGCACCGCGCCGCAACCTGGTCCTCGTGGTGCGGAACGCGCATGGGCTCTACACAGATCGCCCGGAGGACATGGTCAGCCGGGACTTTAGCGACGTGGCGGTGTTGGCAGGGGTGGACTACGACGCCCTAGCCTTGCTGCGCTTCAGGGTCCTGGCGGGCTACCAGAACCGCAGCTTCCGCAGCGACCGTTACAAGACCATCCAGGCACCAGTGGTCGAGGCGACCGCGATCTGGACACCCACGACCCTGGTGTCCCTGACCGGCACGGTGGGCCGGCGGGTACAGGATTCGGCGGATGATGCCACGGCGGCCTTCACCGAAACGGCGGTCCGCTTCGTGGCCGATTACGAGTACACGCGTAACGTGCTGTTCCAAGGCCGGGCCGAGCTGCGTTCGGGCGACTACTCAGGGAGCAGCGGCAGCCAGCTGCTGTACCGGGTCGGGGCCGGGGCGACCGTGCTGCTCAACCGCAACATGCGCCTCGGCGCGAACTACGACTTCACCGGCCGCAGGTCGAACGGCAACGGTAATCTCGGCATGTTCCAGAATCAGCAGTTCGGGTCCAGCTACTCCGAGAACCGCTTCCTCCTGCAGCTGCGGCTGTTCTTGTAGGCATCCGGCCCAGCGTCGGCGGGCCTGCATACGTCAAAGTGATCGCGCGACACGGAGGATCGTCTCGCGCGCGCGCGAGATTTGTGTCCAGAGGCTGGACGGACGGCCCAAAATTGGACAGGGCCTTTTGCCGTTGACGGGTCGCTCCCCAAAACCGTCCTGCGCCGCAGCGTCGGCGGGGGATGCGGCCTCGACCCAACACGATGATCGTTTGCCGGAGACCCAACGATGTTCCAAGCCAGTATCACCCGGTTCTGGGCACGCCGCCGATCACCCGGCCACGGGGCTGCCGCCCTGCTCCTGCTCCTCTCGCTGCAGGTCGCCGGCTGCGCTCCGGGCCGCGACCTGGCCTTTATCCCGGACTACACCACCAAGGGGTACACCCTCGGCAGCGGTGACCAGATCCGTATCATCACCTTCGGCGAGGACCAGCTGACCGGTGAGTTCCGAGTCGACGACCAGGGCCGCATCGCCCTGCCGCTCCTGGGGAGCGTGGAGGCTGCCGGGCTGACCTCGAGCGAGCTCGACACGCGCATCTCCGGGGAACTCCGTCGCCGCAACCTGCTGCGCGACCCCAGCGTCTCCGTCGAAGTACTGGCTTATCGGCCGATCTTCGTGCTCGGCGAGGTGGCCAAGCCCGGCCAGTACCCCTTCCAACCCGGCATGACCATGCTGACCACGGTGGCCGTCGCGGGCGGCTTCACCTATCGCGGCTTCCAGGAATATGCCTCGGTGGTGCGGACCACCACGGGTGAAGCGGTCGAGGGCCGCATCACCCCGCGCTCCTTCATCGCGCCCGGGGACGTGGTGAACGTGTACGAGCGGCGGTTCTGAGCAGTGCGGCGGCGAGCGCTCCTGGCAGCCTCGGGTGCGACGCTGGCCTCTGCCCTCCCGGCCCAGGCTGCGCCGGTGGTCCCGGTCGGGGCGACCGGCGACTTCGCCCTGGTGAAGGACTGGAGCTTCGGTCGCAGCCGGGCCGGCGCCACCGTGCGGAACATGGCCGCCCTCGCCGAGGAGTTCCGCTTCCGGCTGATCTACGAGGGGGGCCGCCTGGATGGGCTGCCGACCTACTGGTCCCGGCACCGCGACTACCCGGAGGGCGACCCACGCTCCCTGCACGTGTTCCTGGATGACACCCTGGTGCTGAAGGGGCGCATCCCGCCTGGCGGGGGACTGCGCACAGGCGGCATCGAGTCCGGGATGCTGCGCGCGCTACTGCCCGTGACGCCGGGCATGTACGTGGAGATGCGGGCGAAGCTGCCACGCGGCCTGGGGGTCTGGCCGGCCTTCTGGCTCAATCCCGGCGTCGAGGGACGCGATGGTAGCTTCTCCGAACTTCCCTGGCCGCCCGAGATCGACATCTTCGAGTTCTACGTATGGCAGGGCCGGACCGTCCCCCGCATCCTGGAAGGCCGGGTGCAGGATGCCGGGAGGCCGGCAGAGTTCGGCAATCCTCGCGACCTTTTCACGCTGTTCAGCCGCGACGGCTACGACCCCGGCATCGACTTCTCAGCCGACTTCCACGTCTTCGCGTTGGACTGGGAACGGGACCGGCCGATCTGGCTACTCGACGGGCGGCGGATCAAGCAGACCCGCTACCATTGGAACGCTCCGCCGGCGCACATCCTCATTACCAACCAGATCGGGATGACGCTGAACGGAGTGAACCTCGCGGGCATGCAGGCGAACGAAGCCAACTGGGACTACACGGTGGACTATCTTCGGGTCTGGCAGCGCCGCTGACGCGGCTCTTACCGGGTCAGCGCATCCTGCGTCGGGCGCCCCGCATCCGCCACGCGGGAGGCGGGGCGCTGCTCCTGCAGCCGGGCGCGCAGCGACGGCCCGCGAAGCTCCACCATGCGGTTCGCCCGGTCCGCCGCGTCCCGGAGGAGCCGGGCGCGGAACTCGGGGGTGTAGATGTCGTGTGGGTCTACCGCCCTGGCGAGGTCGCGCACCGCTGCCGCGGGGCCCGGCGGGGGGCGGTAGCGTGCCGCGGCGGGCCAGAGCGCAGCGACCCGCTCGCCGTAGGGCTCACCGATCTCCGGCGTGGAGGAATGATAGGCGGCGGCGGCGCGGTGCCAGTTGCTGGTTTGCTGGAACAGCTGCGTGAGGAAGCGCGCCGCGTAGGTCACGTTGGCCACGGGGTCGAAGGCCAGATCCAGCGAGGCGAAGGCGGCCGGGTGGTGCAGGAGGTTAATCTGCATGCATCCTACATCGATGGACTGCACGCCGGCCGAACGGGCCGCGTCCACCGCGGCGATGGCGGCGGCCTTGGTTTCGAAGAAGTGGCCTGTGCCGGCGACGTTGATGGTCCAGGGCCAGGGAGCGACCCGACGGGTGGCCGCGTCCAGCCGGCCGCTCTCGAGGATGCCGATTGCCCGCATGAGGTCGGGCGGCAGGCGCGAGGCCCGTTCCACCGCGCTGATCGCCGCGAGGCAGGCGGAGCCGTCCGGCACCGCGGTAGAGGCGTCGGCGGCGGACACGGTGCCGGGCAGCAGCACGGCGCTCAGGGCGAGAAGGATCCGGCGCATCACGGCCGCTCCGCCGGAGCTGTCTCGAAGCACTGCCAGGTACTCGTCGCGTAGTGACGGTTGTTGCCGACCGTCAGCACGCGCCACGCGTAGCGCCCGGCCCTAGCCGCGAGTGGGACCAGCGTGGCGGTTTCGTCCAGCATTCGGGAATGCACCTCGCGAATTTCCGGCCCGTCGAGGGAAAAGACCTCGATCAGGAAGCGTGTGGGGACGGGCTGCGGCCGGGCCGTCCAGATAAAGGCGATGGGCAGGCTGCCGCCCCGGTTGTTCACCGACACGGTGTAGTCCGGCGTCACCGGCTGAACTGGCAGGAGTTCGCCCGTTTGGTCCGGCCGGCTGCGCGGCGCGGCGGGCAGCCGGTCCAGGGCGGCAGCGATGCCACCGGCCGCGGCGACGCGAAACCACACGATTGCCTGGTCCGGGTTGCGCGGGACGCCGTCGCCGGCGGCGTAGATCTGGCCCAGGTTGTACTGCGCCCGCGCGTAGCCGCGCGCCGCTGCCTGCGCGTACCAGGTGGCGGCCTCTTCCGCCCGGCGTGGGCCGCATCGGCCGTTGCCGTACATCACGGCAACGTTGAACGCGGCCACCGCCATGCCGGCCTGACCGGCCTGGCGGTACCATGCGCAGGCCGCAAGAGAGTCCGCGGGCACGCCGCGGCCGAGGTCGTAGGCAAGCGCCAAACCGAACTGCGCTTCGGCATCTCCCCCCGCCGCCGGTTCAAGCCACAGATGCACGGCCTTCTCGTAGTCCTGGGCGTTGTAGGAAGCCCAGCCTTCCGCACCCGTGCCGGCCAGCACGGAGCCTGCCGCGCCCGCTGCAAGGGCGGTGCAGGCGAGCATCCCCCAGCACGCGCGCCGGATCATCGCCAAGTGATCTCAACCCGCCGGTTGCGCCCTTCGGAAACGCCGCTCGCCGTAGGAACCGCTGGTTCCGTTCCGCCTTTCGCGAGCACCTGGAAGCGTTTGGCCGGGATCCCGCGGGCGACGAGGCCACGCAGTACCACGAGGGCCCGCCGCTGCGAGATGATGAGGTTGCTTTCGGGCGAGCCCACGCTGTCCGTCGCGCCGCTGACCACCATCACGAGTGGGTTGTCGTCACGGCACAAGCGCGAGGCCTGATCCGGCAGCGCGACGTCCTGGCGGCGGATCGACGTGCTGTCCAGGTCGAAATACAGTACTAGGCTCAGGGGCCGCCGCCGGCTGTTCGGAGGCGAGCGCGGCAGTCTGGGCCTGGCTGCCGACCACGTGACCGCAGAACAGCAGGGCGGAGGCGACGAGCATCGTTCTTGCTGGCATTTCTTGGCCTCCTTGGGATGGATCAAGGTGCACTGGCGCGCCGCCCCCTAGACGTTTGCGGGGCCAACGGGGCGAGCACGACGTTCACGGTGCCCGGACGTGGCGGCGGCACCCTAAGTGCGAGGCGCGGCGCGCCGAAGCCCGCGCCGAAATCCTGGGCGAACAGCGCGACGGCGGGGGCATCCTCCTCGAAGAAGTAGGTGATGCCGCCTTCACGCGGTGGCATCGATACGGACAGGGCACTAGCGGAAACGTTGCCTGCCCGCAGCAGGGTGCGCGCCAGCTGCCGCGCCCGTTCCTCAGCGCCGGCGTCGCCGGACATGAAAGTGATGGTCACGCGCAGGATCGCCTGCGCCGGCAGGCTCGGGCCGCTGGCCGCCGCGGCCTCCGCAGCGGAAACGCCGCCGCCGCCGGCCACGCCGCCCGACTGCGTGAACTGCGCGGGCGCATCGTCTGGTACGGGCACTGGGTTGGCAGGGCGCGGCACGTCCTGCACGGCGGGAAAGCGCGGCGGGGACGCCGCTTCCGTCACGCCAGCGTTGGCAGGGTCTGAGGACAGGGGCGGAACGGTGGCTCCCGAAACGGCCAGGGACGTTGTTGCCGCCACCGGAACCGGCGGCAGCGCCGGGATCGGGAGCGGAGGTGTTCCCGCCGCGACCCCCAGGGAGGGAGGCGGTGGCGCCGTGGCCAGCCAGGTCCCGGATAGGTCGAGCGAAGCTGGCGCTGACGCCACCCGCGGTTCCACCGCGGCGGGCGGCAACAGCTCCGGCAAGGCCGGCAGCGACGAGGCGCGCGGGAGATCGGGCACCCGCGGAAGCGGCAGCTCGGAAAGGAGAGGCGGCACGGCGGCGGACGCGGTCGGCGTTCGGTGCGTGGGAGCCTCCGGGTTCTGGCCGGTTGGCACCCATTCCGCCGCCCTGAAATGCAGCAGCGCGGCCACCCCGCCGAGCACGGCGACCCCGCACAGCCCCGCCACTACCCTCCGATGCCGCACGACCTTGCGCTGCTGGGCGACGGTCGCATCGCGCGAGGGCCAGCGAAGCACCACATCCGCCCGGCGGGTCTCGGCCAAGCGGAGCGCCGGCGCCGGCAGCTCGTGCAGGTCGCCTTCCGGGAGGACCTCGTTCTCGCGCAGCTCCGTGCCGTCCCGGATCAGCACCGCCTCCGCCACATGGGCCGCGCTGACATGCGGTGCGTCGACGAGGCGTGCGAGGAAGACCGCCAGCCCCGTCAGGTACTGCAACTCACGCGCCGCGCCGCCGGAACTACGCGCCAGCGCGGCGATGGCGCCGCTGCTCAGCAAGTCCGCGGGCTGCCCGCTTCGCTCCAGCTGCACGGCGACGAACTCGGCCACTTCCTCCGGTGCCAGCAGCCTGAGGCGCAGCAACAGGGGGGCGGGGCGGAAGCGGTCCAGGAGGATCGAGAGGTTCGGCGGACCGGTGATTAGGCACGCACGCCGCGACTTGGCGAGAGCTTCCAGAGCGCGCGCGGGCAGCAGGTGAGCGTCGTCGATCAGGACGACGTCCGCCGTCCTGCTGATCTCCGGCGCGGACCCCGCGACGTAGCAGGTCCGTCCGCCGGACTCCGCGATCGCCAGATCGAGCCCGCGCAGCATCAGGCTCTTGCCCGTGCCTGCCTCTCCCAGGATGGCGGTGAGACCCAGACGCTGCGCGGCCGCGAGCGCTCGCTCCTGGACGGTCAGCCAGTTCTCGTGGGGGACAGCTTCGTCCGCGGAAATCCCGACGCGGAATGGCGTCGCCGCGGCCGGGCTGTGGGCGAACGGCAGCATCAGCGTCCGGGGCTGCCCGGGGTCACTGGCTGGGAACCTCGCTTCATTCTTTTCTGGATCATGATGCCTATAATTATACGTAATGTCCGTTCTTCGCGAAAGATAGACAAGTTTGGCTGAGCTTCGTTCCTCCGGCACTCAGAACGGTACGCTTCCGTACGCGCGTTCTTCCGCGGCGTTGCCTGCTCTCCCAGGGGAAGTCTCGTAATGCACTGACCACCCCTGGGCGCCGGTGCGCGAAACGGCGTCCCGCCCCTGGTCGGACCACCAGTTCCGGCGCGCCGCTTTGCGCTGCCACGGGCCAGAACCGGACGGAACCGACGCATGTGGCAACGTTCCGTGACATCACCGGCGGCATCGCTCACGGAGCCGGCCCGGAACGTGGGGCGCGACCCCGCCCGCGCTGCGGCACGACCGGGGCGCCCCCCGGTCGCTTCGCCCGTCGTAGTTGCCGGAGGCGCAGCCACGATGTCGCCACGATGTCGCCGGAACCACCGTCCACATCGCCACGAGCAGCCCGCCGCTCTATGAGGGCCGCTGCGCGCCGACCTCTCGACCCTTCACCGAGCGGGGCCAGCCCAGTCCGGGATGCGCGGCAGCCTCACCCGGTCTGCGATGCTGGCCTCCTATTCCGGGGACATAGATCAGCCATGCGGGACTGCATCACGCTCGTGAGCCACGTTCTGAACGAGCCCGTCCGTGCCGTGTTCGAGCGCCTGCGCCGTGAAGCACCGCCGACAATGGATGTCCTGTTCCTGCTCAGCAGCAACGGCCCGGCCCCCAGCACGCCGGGGATGGCCGGGCAGGAACTCGTGCACGTGACGCTCGAGGACCTGCTGCGGCCGGGCTACCCGGAAAAGTGCCAGGTCGCGGATTGGGAGATGGCGGGCAACCTCGATCTCGTGTTCCTCGAACTGGCGCGTCGGCGCCCCGAATACGACCGCTATTGGTTCGTGGAATACGATGTGCACTGGGAGGGCCGATGGAGCGTCTTCTTCGAGCACTTCCGGCAGAGCGAGGCCGACGTCCTCGCCACGACGATCACGTCGCTCGCGGACGTGCCGTACAAGCGAACAATCCTGTCCTACCCGAAGCTAATGACGCCGGCGGAACTGAACTGGACACCCGGGAACCTGCTCAAAGGCTTCCTGCCCATCTGCCGGCTGAGCCGACGGGCGCTCCAGGCCCTGCACGAGGCTTATCAGGCGGGACTGGGTGGCCACTACGAGATCACGGTGCCGAGCATCGCGGCCCAGAAAGGGATGTGCGTGGAGGATATCGGTGGGCACGGCTCCTACGTTCGGCCGGAAAACCGCAACCGCTTCTACTTCGCGCAGGCTAAGACCTACTCCCATTCCCCGGGCTCTTTCGTGTTCCGCCCGGCGCAGAAGGTCCTACCCTACCGCAACACGCTGTGGCACCCCGTGAAGCCGGAGGATGTGCCAGTCTGGCATCCCCTGAGGCTGACGGGGAACCCCCTGAAAACCCTCCTTGAACGCGCGAAGCCGTTGGTCTGGCTTTGCGTCATCCGGATGTGGTTCGCCGTCGTGTGGCGGCCCCTCTGGGACCAAGATGCCGGACGGTAGGGAGTGATATCGGGCGTGGAAACTTGAACGGCCGCGACCCGGCGGGCAGGGCGCGCGGGCAGCGAAACGCTCGCTCGGGCGATCGAGGCGGGACACCAAGCCCCGATCCTGCTCACGCCAGTTCCGGGGCTGTCAGCGTCCGAGCGCGACGAACTGACGCGGCTGCGACGCGAGAACAGGCAGCTCCGCGTGGAGCGCGACATTTTGTCAAAAGCCGCGGCCTGGTTTGCCCGTGAGACCGGCGCGGTGACCATGACGAACCCCCTGCGGACGGAGCTGGTGCTCGATGCCATGGAGATGGCGGTCGCACAGCGTCGGCCCAAAGACGTCATCCATCATAGTGACCAGGGAAGCCAGTATACGTCCGTGACGTTCGGCAAGCACTGCGGCGAGGCGGGCGTACGACCGTCAATGGGCTCGGTCGGCGGTGCCTACGACAACGCCATTGCCGAAAGCTTCTTCTCGACACTCGAAGCCGAACTGCTGAGCCGCAGGCGGTTCGCCAAGTCCAGACGCTCGGGGCTGGACGCTCTTGCGCTCACCCGGCCCGATCAGCCCTGCCACGTGGAGCGGGCACATCGCCCGCCGTGCCGGATGCCCCAGAGCCTCCAGGAACGGCGACAGCCAGCGCTCCAGCTCTTCATCCGCTGGGCCCACCTCGGCGCGTGGGAGCGCCTGCTGCTGGCCCAGGAAAAGGACCTCAAGCTCGGCATGGCCTTTCTCGATGGCACCACCATCCGGGCCCACCACGAGGCGGTGGGAGCGACCTGCTCAACTTGTTACTCGAACCCACAAACACGGGGCTAGCCGGGTAAGTGAATCACTAATATAATCTTATTGTTTAGATTCGCTACAAATTCTGGGTTGGGAACGACATACTATGCCTCCGCTGCTCAACCTTCAGGGCTACCGTCTCACCTTCGATGACGAGTTCAACTCGTTCACCTCGTCACCTGATGGCAGCAACGGGACCTGGAAGACGCAGCTGTACTGGGGGGGGCGGTACAACAGCTCCAACGGTGAGCAGCAGTACTATTCGGACAGCTCC
>NZ_JBLLEB010000054.1:0-24150 GCF_047690175.1 Roseomonas sp. BN140053
CCGGTGATGATCTCGACCGTCCCCCTGCCCATGACCTTACAGCCGACCTTACGCCCGACGTTAAGGCCGCCAGCCTCAACGCACGTCAGCGGCCAGAGAAGGCGATGGAGGCCGGACGCTTACACCGCTGCGGTCACAACACCCTCCATCTCCGATGGAGAGAGCGAATCACTATCCCAACTGCGCCGGAACCCTCCACGAGTCAGCAATCAGGACCGGGCGTATAAGCGGGGCTTGCAATTGCTGGATCGTGTGCAGGCCGTTGTGCCGTTAACTTTGGGCTGCGCAACCTCAGAGGTACCGGTGCTGCTGGGCTACGCTGATGGCGAGGTGGTGTAGAGGATCACCGGGCGCTCCGGCTGGCGCTGCTGCAGCCGCAGCTGGACCCCTGTGCTACGCCGACACGGATCGGCTCAGGGACGCCCGCCGGGTACGCTGCTGCAGGTGCCTAGGCTGGTGCTGATACGGCAGCGGCCCGGGACGGCCAAGGACAAGCCCTTACATCGCAGAGCAGGCGATGGCTCATCACTTTCATGTCCACGCCGCGCTCACCACGTACGGCTGCCTAGCCCACGCCGACGCGGTGATGCAGCGCGCTCACCAGTTGCCACGACTCTGCGCGGCTTCACGGCTCTAACATCGCCGATAAAGTGCTCCAGCCAGGGCAGGCTTCTGCGCGTACGGCCACCAGCGTCGCAGAATCTGAGTGGATGCTTCACGGCCCTTCCTGAAAGCCGTGTTATCAGGCGATCTTTGGCATGACCTCTTCCGCGAAACGCTCCATCTGGTCCAGCAGCTCCTGCACGTCGTTGGCCGCGAAGTAGAGGCCAAGGAAATGGGTGACGCCGGCCGCTTTCAGCCGCTCAGCCTTCTCGATCACGGTGGCCGGGCTGCCGATCAAGTTGATGTCCTCCATGGACATGCCCTTCTGGTCCTTCAGCGTGGACTTGCTGAGGGAGAGCAGGTGCTGGTGCATCTGGCTCTGCCGGTAACGCGCCACCGCTTCCTCGTCCGTGTTGCCGAGATGGACGATGAACTGTGGCGCCACGTGGATGGCGGCCGGGTCGCGGCCCTGCGCCGCCGCGGTCTCGTGCAGCCGGTCCACCAGCGGGCGGAGCTGTGCCGGTGGCATGCCGGCGGGGATCCAGCCATCGGCGGATTCCGCCACGCGGCGGATGTGGTTCGGGCTGTTGCCGCCGAAGTAGATCGGTAGCCGTTCCTGCTTCGGCTTGGGCGCCATCTCCACGTCGTGGAAGGCGTAGTACTTGCCCTGGAAGCTGGTCACACGATCGCGGAACAGCAGGTTCAGGGCGTGCACCCCCTCCTCCACCATGTCGCCGCGATGCGCCTTGCTGCCCGGCCAGAGCGCCTCGAACTCCTCGCGATAGGCGCCGACGCCGACGCCGATCTCCAGTCGCCCGCCGCTGAGGTGGTCCAGCGTCGCGATCTGCTTGGCCACCACTACGATGTCCCGCCGCATCGGCAGCACCAGGATGCCCGTGCCGAAGCGCAGCGTCTTCGTTTGAGCCGCGAGCCAGGCGTAGGTCACCAGCGGCTCCCAGAAGCGTGGCGCCACGGGGAACTCGGCGCGCACGTAGTTCTGGGTGGTCATGTGGTCGTTGCCCCAGACCGAGTGGTAGCCGAGGGCCTCGGCGTGCTGCGCGATGCGCAGCAGGTTGGCGGGGTCGGAGAAGGGGATGGGGTAAGTCAGCCCCTCCATGCCGGTGGGCAGGCCCGCGCTGATGGTCACGCTCATCGGGATGCTCTCCTCAGGCGCCTGCGCGCGCCGCTCGTGTCGCCGCGAGGTCCGCGCTGCCATCGGCCGCGAGCACCACGCCGTATTCGTCCCGCGCCGCTTCGGGCGAGACCATGCCCAGCCGCACGTCGCGCGCCACCAGCGCCGGGTCGCGCTTGCGCGGATCGCCGAGGCCGCCGCCGCCGGGCATGTTGATCACCAGCGTTTCGCCCCGTCCCACGGGCTGGCGGCCCTTGCCGGCCAGGACCTTGCCGCTCTTCAGCGTCAGCGTACCGGTCTTGCCGTCGCGCCCGCCGTCGCGGCCGCGCGGGGGAAACAGCACGCGGTCGTAGTTGGCGGAGACCGTGTAGGGCGCGTCGTCCAGGCTGATGACCTCCATCACCTGGCCCAGCCCGCCGCGGAACTCGCCGGCGCCGCCGGAATCGGTGCGGTATTCCTTGCGCCGCACCAGCAGTGGCGAGAGGGCTTCCGTCACCTCGATCGGCACGTTGCGCACGCCGCTCGGGAAGGCGGTGGCGGAGAGACCGTCCTTACCCGGACGCGCGCCCGTGCCGCCGGAATGGAAGGACATGACGTTGAAGACCCGCGCCTTCATCAGCTCGACAGGTGATGCGTCCACCGCGCCCGGCCCGCCCAGCGCCATCAGGTTCCACAGGCAGGAGGTGCCCTCCGCCGGCACGTGCCCGCCCAGTGCCTGGCCGAGGCAGCCGATCACCAAGTCGGGCAGCAGCTGGCCGGTGATGTGCCGCGTGGCCACCGGCAGCGGCCACTTGGCGTTGAGGATGCAATCCTCGGGTGCGCTGATGCGGATGGGGGCGAGCGAGGCCTCGTTGTTCGGCACCTTGGGCGCGACGATGCACTTCACGCCGAAGCTGGAATAGGCCTCCGTGTAGCAGAAGGGCACGTTGATGCCGTAGCCGGAGGGCGGCGAGGTGCCGGTGAAGTCCACCCGGATCTCGTCCTCCGCGACCGTCATGGTGGCGACCAGGGTCAGCGGCTCGTCGTAGCCGTCCACCTGCATCTCGTTGCGCCAAGTGCCCTTGGGCAGGGCGCGGATCGCCTCCAGCGTCGCCTCGCGGGAACGGTCCAGGATATGCGTGCCCAGCGCATCGAGGTCGGCGATGCCGAACTCCTCCATCATGCGCAGCAGGCGGCGCGAGCCGACCTCGTTGCAGCCGGCCAGGGAGTAGATGTCGCCCACCACCTGTACGGGCTCGCGCACGTTGCAGCGGATCAGGTCCACCAGGGTCGTGTCTACCACCCCCGCCGTGGCGAAGCGGCGGATGGGGATGTAGATCCCCTCCTCGTAGTTGCTGCGCGCTTCCGGCCCCATGCCGCGCCCGCCCACGTCGATCACGTGGCAGGTGCAGGCGAAAAGGGCGACCAGCGACTCGCCGCGGAACACGGGCGTGACCACGGTGAAGTCGTGCAGGTGCCCCGTGCCCTTCCAGGGGTCGTTGGTGATGAAGACGTCGCCGGGCCGCATCGTGTCGGCCGGGAAATCGGTCAGGAAGTGCCGCACCGCGCGGGCCATGGAGTTCACGTGGCCGGGCGTGCCGGTGACGGCCTGGGCCAGCATCGCGCCCGTGGCGTCGAAGACGCCGGCGGACACGTCGCCGGCCTCGCGGGTGGAGGTGCTGAAGCCCGTGCGAACCAGGGTCTGCGCCTGCTCCTCCACCACGGCGATGAGGCGATCCCACATCACCTGCAGGCGGATCAGCGCCATCGGGTCACCGGACATGCTCATGCCGCCCTCCGCGTCATCACGATGTGGCCGAGGCCGTTGATCCGCGCCTCGAAAGCGGCGGTGACGTAGGTGGTGGTCTCGTCCTCCACGATCAGGGCCGGGCCAGGCACTACCGCGCCGGCGGGAAGGCCGTCGCGCAGGAACAGGGCCACCGGCGCAGCGCGGCCCGTGGCGGGGTCGGCCAGTTCCACCGTCTCGGCGGGCGCAGCCTGCGTGTCCGGCAGCGCCGCCGGCAAGGGCGGCATCGGGACCTCGGGTGTGGAAAGGCGGACCTGCCAGCCCGTGATCTCCACGGGCAGGCCCGGGATTTCCCGCCCGAACTGCGCGACGTACTGCGCGACGAAGAGGGCGCGCAGCCGTTCCGCATCGGCGGCCGTGAAGGGCGCGCGTTCTACGGCCACCGAAAGCTCGTGCCCTTGGCCACGGTAGCGCATGTCGGCGGTCCAGTTTTCCGTAAGCGGAGCCTCCGGCGCGGCCGGGCGGATCACCGCCTCCGCCTCGCGCCGCATCTCCTCGCGCATGGCGTTCAGCCCGGCCACGTCGAAGCCCGCATCGGCCACGCTGTGCCGGGTGCGCGCCACCTCGTAGGCCACGGGAGCGAGCAGGAAGCCCACCGCCGAGCCGACACCGGCCCCGGTTGGGACGACGACCGTGCCGATATCCAGCTTCTCCGCCAGTCGGGCAGCGTGCAGCGGGGCGGCACCGCCGAAGGCCACCATGGCGCGGCCGGCCAGTTCCTTGCCGCTTTCCACGGCATGGACACGGGCGGCGTTGGCCATGTTCTCCTCAACCACCTCCACCATGCCCAGCGCCGCCGGCACGCCGTCCAGCCCCAGCCGGGTGCCGACGCTGTTCGCCACGGCCTCGCGGGAAGCCACCGCGTCCAGCGCCATCTTCCCGCCGGCGAAGCGGTCGGCGCGGATGCGGCCGATCACTAGGTCGGCATCCGTCACCGTGGCGCGAGTGCCGCCGCGGCCGTAGCAGGCGGGGCCAGGCTCGGAACCGGCGCTTTCCGGCCCCATCTGGATGCGGCCCAGCGCGTCCACCGTGGCGATGGAACCGCCGCCAGCGCCGATCTCCACCATCTCGATTACGGGGATGCGGATGGGGATGCCGCTACCCTTCAGGAAGCGGTACTGCCGCGCCACCTCGAAGCTGCGGGAGAACAGGGGCTGCGCGTCGTCCACCAGGCAGATCTTCGCCGTGGTACCGCCCATGTCGAAGGAGACGATGCGGTCCAGCCCGTACTGCGCGGCCAGCCGGGTCGCCAGGATGGCGCCGCCGGCCGGGCCGGATTCCACCAGCCGGATCGGATAGCGGCGGGCGAGTTCCACCGTGGTCAGCCCGCCGGCGGAGGTGATCAGAAAGATGGGTGCGGTCACCCCGTCCGAGCGGAAGCGCCGCTCCAGCCGGTCCAGGTAGCGGTCCATCACCGGCTGCACGTAGGCGTTGGCGCAGGCGGTAGACCAGCGCTCGTATTCCCGCAACTCCGGCGACACGGCGGCGGAGAGGGTTACCGCCATCTCCGGCGCCAGTTCCGCCAGCATGGCGCCCACTCGCTCCTCGTGCGCGGGGTTGGCGTAGGAATGCAGAAAACCCACCGCGACCGCCCTGACGCCCTCGGCCCGCAGGGTCGGCACCAGGGCGCGCACGGCCTCCTCGTCCAGCAGGTCGACCACATTGCCGCGCGCATCGACCCGCTCCGGCACGGGCAGGCGAAGCTGGCGCGGCACCAGCGGCTCCGGCCGGTCCATGAAGATGTCGTACTGCTCGAAACGGTTCTCGTAGGCCATCTCGATGGAATCGCGGAAGCCCTGCGTGACCAGCAGCGCGGTCCTGGCGCCCTTGCGCTCGATGATGGCGTTGGTGGCCAGCGTCGTGCCGTGGATCACCAGGGACAGGTCGGCATGCGTCAGCCCGGCATCGGCCAGCACCAGCGCGGTGCCGGCGATCACCGCCTCCTCCGGTGCCTGCGGGGTGGTCAGCACCTTGCGGCTGAAGCGCCGCCCCTCCACTTCCAGGGCGAAGTCGGTGAAGGTACCGCCGATGTCGACGGCCAGACGCGCGGAACTCAGGGCCAGACTCATGCGCCCGCACTCTCCTTGATGTTACCGCCGAGATAGGCCTCGCGGATGCGCGGGTCCTCCCGCACGGCGGCGGCCGGGCCTTCCATGAACTTCCGGCCGAGTTCCATGACGATGGCGGTGTGCGAGATAAGCAGTGCGCCGTGCACGTTCTGCTCCACGATCAGCACGGTCACACCCGTGGCGGCGATGTCCTGCACCGCCGCGAAGACCTCCCCCTGCATCTTCGGGGACAGGCCGAGGGAGGGTTCGTCCAGCAGCAGCAGCTTGGGCGCAGTAACCAGCACCATGGCCGTTTCCAGCACCTGCTGCTCGCCGCCCGAGAGGTTACCCGCCGCCACCGACCACTTTTCCCGCAGCATCGGGAAGAGCGACACCACCCGGTCGGTCCGTTCCCGGTGCAGCTTCGCCGGTAGGACGTAACAGCCCAGCTTCAGGTTCTCCGCCACCGTCATGCTGGGGAAGTTGCAGCGCCCCTGGGGCACGAAGGCGATGCCGCGCCGCAACCGCTCCGTGGGGTCCACGGTGTGGATGTCCTGGCCCTCGTAGACCACCTGCCCCGCGAACCAGCGGTTGGTGCCGTAGATGGCGCGCAGCAGTGTGGACTTGCCCGCGCCGTTGCCGCCGATCAACGTGGTGATGCTGCCTGGCGGCAGGCGGGTGGAGAAGTCCCGCACGATCGGCACCTCGCCGTAGCCGGCGCTCAGCCCCACTAATTCCAGCGCGGGGGTCACGACACCGGCTCCGCCGGCGCGACGCCGAGATAGGCTTCCAGCACCCGGTGGTCGCGGTGCACGGCTGCGGGCGGGCCCTCAGTGAGCTTGCGGCCGCGGTCATAGACGATGACGTGGTCGCAGAGGGCGCTGATGAAATCCACGTTGTGCTCGACAATCAGAAAGGCGGTGCCGCCGCGGTTGGCGCGGCGCAGGATCTCCGCCACCTCGTTGATGCGGGTCGGGTTCACGCCCGCCACGGGCTCGTCCAGCACCACCAGCTTGGGTTCGGACATCATGGCGGCGGCGAAGGCCAGCAGCTTCTTCTGGCCGTAGGAGAGCACCACCGCCGGCGCGTCGATCAGCCGGGTTAGGCCGACCAGTTCAATCAGTTCCCGCGCCCGCGCTTCCGCCCTGCCCCGCCGCTCCCGCCAGGCACGGCTGCGGAACAGCGCGCCGGACCAGCCCAGCCCCTGGAAGGGCTTGTCCACCACCAGCAGGTTGTCCAGCAGGCTGTAGCCGTCATAAACGCGCACGTCCTGGAAGGTACGCGTGAGGCCGCGGCGCGCGATGGCCTGGGGCGGCAACCCGCGCAGGTCTTGCCCGTCGAAGCGGATCGTGCCGGCATCGCTGCTCTGGAAGCCGCTGATGCAGTCGATCGTGGTGCTCTTGCCTGAGCCGTTTGGTCCGATCAGCCCGGTGATGCTGCCGGCCCGCACGGCCAGCGAGGCGCCGTCCACCGCCCGCACGCCGCGAAAGGCCTTGTGCAGCCCCTCGACCTCCAGCAGGGCGGTCACGAGAGCATTGCCCGAAGGATGGCGATGCGCCGGTCCTCCAGCCATCCCGTGACCCCGCGGGGCATGTAGAGCATGGCCGCCACCAGGATGGCGCCGTAGATCACCATGCGCAGGTCGTTGGAGAAGCGCAGCATCTCCGGCAGCGCCACCATGGCGGCGCCGGCCAGCACCACGCCCCAGAAGCTGCCCGCGCCACCGATGATCACGATGATCAGGAAGGTCTGCATATAGTAGAAGTCGAAGATCAGCGGGTCCACCACGCGCAGGTGAAAGGCGAAGATTCCGCCCGCCGCACCCGTGATCACCGCCGCCACGGCGAAGGCCGCCAGCTTGTAGGGTAGCGGCGAGATGCCCTGGGACTGCACCAGCGGCTCGTTCTGCCGGATCGCCTTCAGCACCAGCCCGATGCGGGACGTGCCGAGCAGGTGCAGGAAGCCCAGCGCCAGCACGGAGAAGCCCAGCGCGATGAAAAGGAAGCGCCGGCTGCCCTCGAAGACAAAGCCGAAGGCTTCGGGCGGCGGCAGGCCGGGGATGCCCATGGGACCGTGCGTCAGGTCGATCCAGTCGCGCGACACCAGGGTGCAGAGCAGGGCGAAGGTCAGGGTGGCCACCACGAAGGCGTGACGCCGCGTGCGCAGCAGCGGCAGGCCGATCAGCAGCGCCAGCACGCCGCTCACCAGCGCGGAGGCCAGCACACCCAGCCAGAAGCTGCCACCGTGGTCCTTCACCACGATGGCCGAGGCGTAAGCACCCACGCCCCAGAAGCCGAGCTGGGCGAAGGAGAGCAGCCCGGCATAGCCGTAGACCAAGTTGAGCGAGGCCGCGGCCACCGTCATTAGCAGGCCGGAGATGGCCACGCTGATGATGTAATTGGAGCTCGTCAGCGAGGGCAGCAGGGCGAGCAGCAGCATCGCGGCGGTCGCGAGCAGCGCCTGCCCGCGCGGGGAGAAGAGGATGCTCATCCGACGCGCATCGCCCCGCGCTGGAACAACCCGTCCGGCCGCAGGATCACCGCCAGGATCATGACGACGAAGACCACCCCTTCCTGCCAGACGATGTCGAAGAAGCCGCCCACGAAGCTCTCCACCAGCCCCAGGGCCACGGCGGTGACGATGGCGCCGGGGATGTTGCCCAGGCCGCCGATCACCACCAGCGCGAAGGCCTTGAAGATCACCGCCTGGCCCATGCCGGGCTGCACGAGCTGGATCGGTGCCAGCGCCCCGCCGGCGAGGCCGCAAAGGCCCGCCGCCAGCCCGACCGCGTTGCGCGACACAGCGCGGGGGCTGATGCCCACCATCAGCGCCGCTTCCCGGTTCTGCGCGATGGCGCGCATGGCGCGGCCGAACTGGGTGAAGCGCAGCGTGGCGTAGAGGCCGAGAAAGGCCAGCAGCGCCACCCCCGCGCCGATTAGCCGCGTCCAGGTCATGCGAATCTCGCCGAACTCCAGCCCGTCGAAGCCGTAGGCCGTGTCCACCATGCGGGGGGTCGCGGTGAAGATGTATTGTGCACCGTACAGCAGCACCATGCTCAGCCCGAGGGTAATCAGGATGCTGCGCTCGAACTCCTTCGGCCCGACGCGGGACAGGAAGAGCTCGTAGAGCAGCACGCCCACCGCCGCCGTGACCAGCACCGCCACCAGCAGCGCGGGCCAGTAGCTCAGCCCGAAGGCGGGCAGCACCAGCGCCATGGCGAAGCCGCCCACCATCATCAGCTCGCCATGGGCGAAGTTGATGATGTGCAGCACGCCGAAGATGAGCGCGAGGCCCACGGAGATCAGCGCGTAGAGCAGGCCGAGCATCAGCCCGTTCAGCAACAATTCAATCAGGTAGCCCGGCTCGACGCCCATTCACTCCTCCAGCGTTCCGGCCGCGCGTGCGCCGCCGGTGCTTCGCCGCCGCAGGATCGGCATGCAGGCGGCGCAGCAGGGCGAGCAAGGCCTGTGCCATGCTGCGGGTGTTGTCGTCCGCGTTGATTGGCCTGACAGTTGCATCGCGCTTTCGCGTCCCACCCTGGCGCAACCCTCACCCGAAAGGCGATCCCATGTCGTTGAGAGCCGCGCTGCTGGGCTTTGGTGCCGCGGTCGCCCTGACCGTGTCGGCTTCCGCCCAGAATATTCTCATCGGCGTGGGCGCGCCCACAACCGGGGCCGCCGCCGCCGCGGCTGTGTGGCAGCGCTGGGGGCTGGACATCGCGGCGGACCGGATCAACGGCGCCGGCGGCGTGCTTGGCCGCCCTATCGAGATCCGCTCCTACGACAACCGCTGTAATCCGTCGGAAGCGGTGAACGTCACCAACCGCCTGATCGAGGACAAGGTGGTCGCCATCCTCGGCATGCATTGCAGTTCGGCCACCCTGGCCGCCATGCCGCTGATCCAGACCGCGCGCATCCCGATGATCGAGGCCATCGCCAGCAGCCCGCGCATCACGGAACTCTCGGGCAAGGGCGGTAACTCCTGGACCTTCCGTATAAACCCCTCCGACCAGGACATGATGGACGGGCTGGGCCAGTACCTCGCCGATTCGGGGCGCTGGAGGCGCTTCGCCGTGCTGGGCGAGGACACGGATTTCGGCCGCGGCGGCGCCGCCGCCTTCCAGGTTGTGGCGCAGCGCCACAACCTGCAGATCATTTCGCAGGACTTCCACCCGCAGAGCCTGCCGGACTTCACCTCGCTGCTGACCCGCATCCGCCAGAGCCGGCCGGACGCCATCGCCATCTTCCAGTTGGCCGGCGATCAGGCGAACATGCTGCGCAACGCCATGCAGATGGGCCTGCGCATCCCCTACGCCGGCCGCTTCGACCCGGGCGGCAACAACGCGCAGATCATCGCCGCCGGCGGCATGGAGAATTCCATCACCGCCTGGACCTACAGCGCGGAGATCGACACGCCGGAGAACCGGATCCTGGTGGAGGAAACCCGCCGCCGCTTCAACTCGGAACCGCTGCTGCAGACCTGGGCGGGCTACGACACCCTCCGCCTGGCCGCGCAGGCCATCACCGAAGCCGGCAGCGCGGACCCCGAGAAGGTGCGCGACGCACTGCAGCGCATCCGCTTCGGGAACGTCCTGGGCCAGGAAGTGAGCTTCGACGAGAACAACCAGGGCGGCCGCACCGTGGTGATCGAGCGCGTGGCCAACCGCCGCGTGGTGGTGGAGAAGCTGCTGCAACTGCAGCGCTGAGGTGCCGGCACGGCGCGGGGAACAGCCCCGCGCCACGCTACCGCCCACCTGTCACCCGCATCACCGTGGCGGTCATGTAGCTCGCCGCGTCCGAGAGGGCGAAGGCCACGGCGCCCGCGATCTCCTCCGGCGTCGCCGGGCGGCCCATCGGGATGCTGGCGGAGATGGCGGCCAGCTTCTCCGCCCCCAGCCCCTCCGCCAGCAGCTCCGTGGCGACGAAACCGGGCGCCACGGCCACCACGCGGATGCCCTCCCGCGCCACCTCCCGCCCCAGACCCAGCGTCAGCGTGTCCACCGCGCCCTTGCTGGCCGCGTACCACACCCACATGTCGCCGCTGCCGGACAGGGCGGCGTTGGAGGAGATGTTCACGATCACCCCTCCCGCCCCGCCGTGACCGCGCGCCATGCGCCGCACCGCTGCCTGGGCACAGAGCAGCGTGCCCACCACGTTCAGCTCAAGCACGGCGCGCATCATGGCGGGGTCTGCCTCCGCCAGTTGGCCGGAAGCACCGGTGATCCCGGCATTGTTCACCAGCCCGGAAAGCGGGCCCAGCGCCGCTTCTGCCTCGACAAAGAGCCGCTCCACCTCCGCCTCGCGCGACACATCGGCCGCGATCGCCACGGCACGCCCGCCGCCGGCCCGGATCTCCGCCGCCAGCGACTCGGCGGCCTGCGCCCGCTCGCGATAATTCACCGTCACCGCGTACCCCGCCCCGGCCGCCGCGCGGCAGATGGCGGCGCCGATGCCGCGCCCGCCGCCCGTCACCAGAACGTGGCCGCTCACGCCAGGGCTTCCGCTCGCTCGCCATAGGCGGCGCGCATCGCCGCCAGGGCACAGTCCAGGTCGCGTGGCACGGCCGGCACCTCCGGCATGGCAGCCGCCGCCGTTGCCGGGTCCTTCAGCCCGCCCGCCGTCAGCAGGATCACCACCCGCTCCTCCCGCCGGATGCGTCCCTGCGCCACTAGGGCTTCCACCGCCACCAGCGCCGCGGCGGCGGAGGGCTCGACCCAGAGCCCTTCCTCGCAGCCCAGCAGGGCTT
The DNA here is from genome assembly GCF_047690175.1 of Roseomonas sp. BN140053. Taxonomy (NCBI): domain Bacteria; kingdom Pseudomonadati; phylum Pseudomonadota; class Alphaproteobacteria; order Acetobacterales; family Roseomonadaceae; genus Roseomonas; species Roseomonas sp. BN140053. The sequence goes on from NZ_JBLLEB010000054.1 coordinate 11,315, forward strand.
GCCAGCGCAGGATTTCCGCGTCGCCCACGGTCACGGCGCAGCCGCCGCTGCGCCGCAGCGCGTCCAGCGACTGGAAGGTACCTCGATCCGCGCCGATGGAGGTGGCCAGGCTCGGGGCGTTGCGCCGGAACGCCGGCAACTCGTCCCCCCCGCTGGCCAGCGCGGCGCCGAGGGAGCCCGACACTTCCGCCGCGACGAGGCGGGGCACGGCGCGCGTCCAGCCCATCGCCACCATCTCCTCGAAGCCGCGGCGGATGGCGGCCAGCGCATCGCCGTAGCAGACGGGGATCACCACCCAGTCCGGCACCGCCCAGCCCATCGCCTCCGCCATCTCGTAGGCCAGGGTCTTGTAGCCCTCCAGGGCCAGCGGGTTGCTGCCGGTCGCGGGGGTGCTGAAGGGCGAGGTGGGAAACCAGCCGAAGCGCTCGATCCCCTCCTGCAGCAGGTGCAGCCGGTCGTCGCGCTCGGCATAGACGACCAGCGCGCCCAGGGCCCGCATCTGCGTCACCAGCGGCGCGGAAGCGCCCCGGAACGTAAACACCACGCAGGGCATCCCCGCCCGCGTCGCGTAGGCCGCCGCCGCGGCCCCCGCATTGCCCGAGGAGGAGGAGACGATCACCCGCTTGCCCATGGCGCGCGCGGCGGAAACACCGGCGCAGGCGAGGCGGTCCTTGAAGGAGCCGGTCGGCTCGCGGCTCTCGTCCTTGGCAAAAAGTGCCTCCAGCCCGAGCAGCGCCCCCAGCCGCGGCAGCGCCAGCAACGGCGTACCGCCTTCCCCGAGGCTCACCGCCTCGCCGGCGGCCACCGGCAGCAGTTCTCCGTAGCGCCACAGCCCCGGCCCGGACGGGGCGGGCGGACGCGGTGCCAGCATGGCCGGGTCGTACTCCACCGCCAGCGCGCTCGGCGCCGCGTCGCGGCAGTTCGGGCAGTCGCGGTCGTGATATTCCAGCGGGTATGGCGTGGCGCAGCGCAGGCAGTGCAGCGCCCTCGCGAAACTGGCGGCCGGCCGGGTGATGCTGTCCAATGGAATCGTCCGCGAGAGGAGGCGCAGTGGAGGTGGCCAAGCTAACGGCGTGTCCGGAAAAGGGTCAATCGCGGCTTACCGCCGCGGCATTCCATGGCATGAATCCTGCTGTGCCCGGGCTGCCGGGAATTGAGCACAAACGCGCATCGCCGGTCCGCCGCGGGGATGGCGGCGCGCGAGGAGTACCAGGTCCGATCATGACTGCCGATCCGCTCGCCGATCGCCGCGCCGCCCTGGCCGCGGAAGCCGAAGCGCTCCTCCCTCAGTTCGAAGCCCGTCACCTGCCCGCGCTGCTCGCCGAAGCGCGCGCGCTGCGCGAGGCGGCGCATGGCGGCGTGGTCACCTATTCGCGCAAGGTCTTCATCCCGCTGACGCGGCTGTGCCGCGACGTCTGCGCCTACTGCACCTTCGCCAAGACGCCGCGGCAGGTCGCGCGGCCCTTCTTGTTGCCGGAGGAAATTCTCGCCATCGCCCGCGCAGGGCGGGACGCCGGCTGCCACGAGGCGCTCTTCACCCTCGGCGACAAGCCGGAGTTGCGCTACGCCGCCGCCCGCGACGCGCTGGCCGAGCTCGGCTTCCGCAGCACCCACGAGTACCTGACGCATGCCTGCGAACTGGTGCTGCGCGAAACGGGGCTGCTGCCGCACGCCAATGCCGGGCTGATGCCGCGCGAGGAGATCGCGGCTCTGCGCCGTGTCAGCGTGTCCCAGGGCATCATGCTGGAGAGCGCCTCGGCCCGGCTGCTGGAGCGCGGCGGTCCGCATCACGGCTCGCCCGACAAGGACCCGGCGGCGCGGATCGCCATGATCGACGCGGCCGGGGAACTGGCCGTGCCCTTCACCTCCGGCATCCTGATCGGCATCGGCGAGACCCGCGCCGAGCGCCTCGAATCCCTCCTGGTGCTGCGCGAGCTGCACCGCCGCCACGGACACATCCAGGAGGTCATCGTCCAGAACTTCCGCGCCAAGCCCGGCACGCGCATGGCGGGCTGCGAGGAGCCGACGCCCGAGGAGCTGCTCTGGACCGCCGCCGTCGCCCGCATCCTGCTGGGCGGGGCGATGAACATCCAGATCCCGCCCAACCTGTCCTTCGCCGGCTATCCGCGCCTGCTGGAAGCCGGGATCAACGACTGGGGCGGCATCTCCCCGGTCACGGCGGACCACGTGAACCCGGAAGCGCCCTGGCCCGCCATCGCCGCGCTGGCCCGCGCCACGGAGGCGGCGGGCGGCACCCTGACGGAACGCCTCGCCCTTTATCCCGCCTACGCCGCCGACCCGCTGCGCTGGGTGGACGTCGCGCTGCGGCCGAAGCTGCTGGCTGCCAGCGACGCCGCCGGCTTCGCGCGCACCGATCCCTGGTCGCCGGGCGAGCTGACCGCGCCTACGCCCCTGCCCAAGCCCGGCCGCCGCAGCCCGACGCTGGACCGGCTGCTGGACCGCGCCGCGCGCGGCGAGCGACTGGAGGCAGCGCAGGTCGAGCGTCTTTTCGCCGCGCGCGGGCCGGACATCCCGCAGCTGGTCGCCGCCGCCGACGCGTTGCGTGCCCGCGTGTCCGGCGAGACGGTGCGCTACGTCGTCACGCGCAACATCAACTACACCAACGTCTGCACCCTTTCCTGCCGTTTCTGCGCCTTTTCCAAGGGACGCGCGCAGGAGCAGCTGCGCGGCAAGCCCTACGATCTCGCCCTGGAAGAAGTCGCCCGGCGCGCCGCGGAGGCCTGGGAGCGCGGCGCCACGGAAGTCTGCATGCAGGGCGGCATCAACCCGCACTACACGGGCGAAACCTACCTGGCGCTGCTGCACACGGCGAAGCGGGCTGCGCCCGGCCTGCACGTTCACGCCTTCTCGCCGCTGGAAGTGGCGCAGGGCGCGCGCACGCTGGGACTGTCCGTGCCGGAGTTCCTGGCGCGGCTGCGGGATGCCGGGCTCGGCTCCCTGCCCGGCACCGCGGCCGAAATCCTGCACGACGCGGTGCGGGAACGCATCGCACCCGGCAAGCTCGGCACGCGGGGATGGCTGGAGGTGGTGGAGGCTGCGCATCGCGCCGGGCTGCGTACCACCGCCACGATCATGTTCGGCCACGTGGAGGCGCCGCACCACTGGGCCGCGCATCTCCTGCACCTGCGCGACCTGCAGGCGCGGACGGGCGGCTTCACCGAGTTCGTCCCCCTGCCCTTCGTGCACATGGAAGCGCCGATGTTCCTGCGCGGCGAGGCCCGCAAGGGTCCCACCTGGCGCGAGGCGGTGCTGATGCATGCCGTGCCGCGCCTCGTGCTGCATCCGCTGATCCCTAACATCCAGGGTTCCTGGGTGAAGCTGGGTCCCGCCGGTCTCGCTGCGGTGCTGGACGCCGGCGCCAACGACCTCGGCGGCACGCTGATGGACGAGAGCATCTCCCACGCCGCCGGCACGCAGCATGGCCAGGAATACGCCCCCGCCGCGATGGAAGCGTTGATCCTCGCCGCAGCCCGCGTCCCGCAGCAGCGCACCACCCTCTACGCCCCCGCGCCGGCCGAGCGCCGCGCCCGCAGCCTCACTGCCGCGCCGCTCGCCGAGCGGGTGCAGACGCCCTTCCGCAAGCACCCCATCCCGGAGCACCTGGCATGAGATGGCCCGCGACGCTCGGGGCAGCCTTCGAGGGCCGCTCCTCCCTGTCCGCCATTCCCGCCCTGGCCCGCGCCGCGGAGGGCGCCGGGGCCGGCACGCTGTGGATGGCGAGCCACCTGTTCCTGCGCGACCCCATCACCAGCGCGTTGGTGGCGCTGCAGGCCACGCAAACGATCCGCGTAGCGCTGATGGCGATGAGCCCCTTCGCCATGCACCCCGTCCACATCGCCATGGCGGCGGCCGCGCTGGACGAGTTGCATCCCGGCCGCGTCGTGCTCTGCCTGGGCAGCGGCGCGCCGGCGGACCAGGAAGCGGCGGGGATCGAGGCGGCGCACCCGCTCGCGGCCATGCGCGACGCCGTGCTGATGTGCCGCGGCCTGCTGGCCGGGGAGGCGGTGCGGCACGAGGGCAAGGTGTTCCGCCTCGGCGGCCAGCGCGCACTGGCCAATGGCCGGGCCGAGGTGCCAATCATCCTCGCCGCCTCCAAGCCGCGCATGCTGAAGCTGGCGGGCGAGATCGCCGACGGCGTGCTGCTCTCCGCCGCCGCCTCCGAGCCCTTCGTGCGACAAACGCTGGAAACCTTGGAGGAGGGCGCCGCGGGCCGGGACTTCGCCAGGATCGGCCTGGTCTACGCCGCGCGCGTGGCGCCCGGGGAGGACCGGAACGCGGTGCTGGACCCCATCCGCCGCCGCCTCGCCTTTATCCTGCGCGGCGCGCACCATGCCGGGAACCTCGCCGCCGCCGGGACGCAGCTGGATCAGGCGCGGCTCTACGCCCTGACCATGGCGGGGGATTGGGACGAGGCCGCGAGGCTGATCGGCGACTCCGTGATGGCCAACCACGCCGCCGCCGGCACGCCGGCGGAGATCGCGGCCGGCGTCGCCGCGCTGCGCCGCGCCGGGCTGGACGAGGTGGTGGTGGCCGGCAAGGACGACCCCGAGGACCTGGCCGCCATCCTGCGCGACGCCGCCTGAAGGACCCCGCATGAAGTACAGCGTCTGCCTGCCCACGGGCTTCGAGGGGGTAATGCACCCCATCCCCTTTGTGGAGGCCACCGACTTCGTGCCCCTGGCGCAGCTCTGCGAAAGGCTGGGCTACGACGGCGTCTGGGGTAACGACCACATCAAGACGCAGCACTACGTGCAGGAGAAGTATCCCGGCAAGACGCCGCGCTTCTACGAGGTGATGACCGTGCTGGCCTTCTGCGCGGCCGCCACCACGCGGCTGCGCGTCGGCACCGCCGTGGCCGTGCTGCCGATGCGCGATCCGCTCTGGCTGGCCAAGCAGGCCGCGACGCTGGACGCCATGTCGGGCGGGCGGCTGGACCTTGGCATCGGCATCGGCGCCTATCGCGAAGAGTTCGCTTCCTGGGCGCCGCGCCTCGCCCCCACCGCGCGGCGCGGCGACATGCTGGAGGAAGGGCTGCGGCTGCTGCGGCAGCTGCTGACGGGCGAGCCGACGGAGTTCGAGGGGCAGTACTACGCCTGCAAGGACACGCAGCTCTCCCCCACCCCGGCGCAGACGCCGCTGCCCATCTTTGTCGGCGGCCACAACATGGCCTCCGTGGAGCGCGCGGCACGCTGGGGCCAGGGCTGGCTGCCGGGCTGGCGTCCCTGGCCGGAGATGCAGGAGCGCATCCAGACCCTCCGCCAGCGCGCGGCCGAGCTGGGCCGCGACCCCGACAGCATCGAGATCGCGCCGGAGTTTTCCGTGACGGTGGGCCGGACCATGGAAGAGGCGGAGGCGCGCTACATGGCCTCCGGCTTGGTAGCGCACCGCATCTCGCTGAACTACACCGGCCGCGACCTGTCCAAGCAGGTGGAGTGCAACCTGATCGGCTCGCCGGACGTGATCCTGGAGAAGGTGGCGGGGCTGCGGGCAATCGGCGTGCAGCACTGCTGCGCCCTGATGTTCCCCACCGACACGCTGGGCGAGTACCGGGAGCAGCTCGCTTGGTTCGCGGAGGTGGTGAAGCCCGGCGCGTGACCTGCGCTCTCGCGTCCCGCCGCTCCGGCCCGCACACGCCGCGCTCCCGGACCGGCCGCCCCCGCCCCCCTTTGTTCGACGCGCGAGCGGGCGCATAACCCGCCCCCGCATGCTGCCGGTCACCCTCACCCTCACCGCCCTGCCCGGGCTGCCGATGGTCCGCGCGGGCGACGACCTCGCAGCGCTGCTGGTGGCGGGGATCGCGGCGGCGGGGCTTGCGCCGCAGGCGGGCGACGTGCTGGTGGTCGCGCAGAAGATTGTGTCCAAGGCCGAGGGGCGGCGGGTCCGGCTGGAGGCGGTGACACCCTCCCCGGAGGCGTTGGAGATGGCGGGGCGGGTGGAGAAGGACCCGCGCCTGGTTCATCTCATCCTATCCGAAGCGCGGCGCGTCGTGCGCGCCCTGCCCGGCCTGCTGATCGTGGAGCATCGGCTCGGCCATATCATGGCCAATGCCGGCATCGACCAGTCCAACGTCGCCCTCCCTGGGGAGCCACCGGAAGCGCTGCTGCTGCCGCTGGACCCGGATCGCAGCGCCGCCGCCCTCTCCGCCGCGCTGTCCGACCGCTTCGGCTTACCCCTCGCCGTGATCGTCAACGACAGCTTCGGCCGCCCCTGGCGGCGCGGCACGGTGGGCGTGGCGCTCGGCGTGGCCGGGCTGCCCGCGGTGCTGGACCGGCGCGGCAGCCCGGACCTGTTCGGCCGCCGGCTGGAGCACACGCTGATCGGGCTGGCCGACGAGGCCGCCGCCGCCGCCTCCCTGCTGATGGGCCAGGCGGACGAGGCGCGGCCGGCGGTGCTGCTGCGAGGGCTGTGCTGGGACGCGCCGCCCAGCCCCGCCAGCGCCCTGCTGCGCGACGCCGCGGAGGACCGTTTCCGTTGACCCGCATCCTCGCCCTGTCCGGTGGCATCGGTGGCGCCAAGCTCGCCCTCGGCCTGCAGCACGTGCTGGCGCCCGGAGAACTGACCGTGGTCGCCAATGTCGGTGACGACTTTGAGCATCTCGGCCTCTCGATCTCGCCCGACACAGACACGCTGCTCTACACGCTGGCGGGGATCGAGAACCCCACCACGGGCTGGGGCCGGCGCGACGAGACCTGGACCTTCATGAAGGTGCTGCGCGAACTCGGCGCGCCGGACTGGTTCCAGCTCGGCGACGGCGACCTGGCGCTGCACGTGGAGCGCACGCGCCGGCTGCGGGCCGGGGAGACGCTCTCGGCTATCACCGCCGACGTCGCCGCGCGCCTGGGCCTCGCCACGCGTATCCTGCCCGCCAGCGACGATCCCGTGCGCACGCGGGTGCGGACGGAGGAAGGCTGGCTGGACTTCCAGGACTGGTTCGTCGGCCGCCGCTGCGCGCCCCTGGTCCAGGCACTAGACTTCGTCGGCATCGGCGCGGCGCGGCCCTTGCCCGCAGTCCTCGAAGCCCTGGCCAATCCGGCGCTGGAGGCGGTGGTAATCTGCCCGTCCAACCCCTTCATCAGCGTGGAGCCGATCCTCGGCATCCCCGGGCTGCGGGACGCAATCCGGGCGGCGCGAGCTCCGGTGATCGCCGTCTCTCCCATCATCGGCGGCCAGGCCGTGAAAGGGCCGACCGCGAAGATGATGGCGGAACTGGGGCTGGAGGTGGATGCCGCCGCCGTGGCCGCCCGCTACGCGGATCTGCTGGACCTCTTCGTCTTGGACGAGGTGGACGCCGCCCTGGCGCCGCGGCTGGGGCTGCGCAGCATCGCCGCGCCCACCTGGATGCGCAGCCTGGAGGACCGGATCGCCCTCGCCCGCACCGTGCTCGCCGCCGCCGAGGGGCTTCGCCCGTGAGCAAGGATATCTGGGCGGTGGTGCCGTTAAAGGTCACCACCGGCTCCAAGCAGCGACTTTCCGCCGCGCTGCCGCCCGCCCTGCGCCAGCGCCTGGCGATCGCCATGTTCGGCGACGTGCTGGCCGCCCTGACCGCGTCGCCGGAACTCGCAGGCATCGTCGCCGTGACGCTGGACCCGGAAGGCACCGCCATGGCCCGGGCCGCCGGCGCGCGGATCGTCACGGAGGGTGCGCTGGACGGGCACACCGGCGCCGTGACCGCCGCCGCCCGCCTCCTGGCCGCCGAGGGGCGCGGCACCATGCTGGCCCTGCCCGGCGACCTGCCCCTCCTTTCCCCGAGCGACATCACGGTCCTGACGCGGGCGCACGACACTGCCTGCACCATCGTCCCCGGCCATGACGGCCGCGGCTCCAACGCCGTGATGCTCACGCCGCCCGATGCGCTCCCACTGCAGTTCGGCAATGACAGCTTCGTGCCACACATGGCCCGGGCAACGGCGCTGGGGTTGAACCCTCGTAAGCTCGTGCTTCCGAATATTGGCCTGGACATCGACACGCCGGAGGAGCTGGCCATGTTCCGGGCTCACCCCTCCCAGGGCCGCGCCTGGGCGCTGCTGGCGCAAGAAGCGCCCTGAAAACCGCCGCGCGATCGGCACCACCGGAGAGGTTCAACCATGCGATTCGGCTACAAGGCCTCGGCGGAGCAGTTTGGGCCACGCGAACTGCTGGACTTCTCGGTGCTGGCGGAGGAGGTCGGTTTCGACAGCGTCTTCATCAGCGACCACTTCCAGCCCTGGAAGCACACGGACGGGCACGCGCCCTTCTCGTTCGCCTGGCTCGGCGCGCTCGGGGCCCGCACCTCGCGCATCGTGATCGGCACGAGCGTGATGACGCCGACTTTCCGGTATCACCCTTCCGTGGTCGCCCAGTGCTTCGCGACACTGGGCGTCATGTTCCCTGACCGCTTGGTACTAGGCGTCGGCACGGGCGAGTCTCTGAATGAGGTGCCCTCCACCGGGATGGTCTGGCCGGAGTTCAAGGAGCGCTTCGCACGGCTGCGGGAGTCCATCGCGCTCATCCGCCGACTCTGGACGGAGGATCGCGTTACCTTCGAGGGCGAGTACTACAGGACAGCAGCTGCTACGATCTATGACCGTCCGGAAAGGCCTCTGCCGATCTTTGTCGCGGCTGGTGGCGCACTGGTCGCAAAATATGCCGGACGCGCCGGCGATGGCTTCATCTGTACCTCCGGGAAGACACAAACGCTTTACACAGAGACACTGCTGCCGAACGTCGTGGCAGGCCTCGCTGCTGCGGGAAGAGAGGGCACGCCTTACACGCGGATGATGGAGGTGAAGGTCTCCTTCGATACCGACGCCACGCGCGCGTTGGAGGACACCCGTCACTGGGCCGCATTGGCCCTCTCCGCCGATGAAAAGATGTCGGTCGAGGATCCACTCGAGATGGAGCAACTGGCGGCGGCACTGCCGCTGGAGCGCGCCGCCAGTCGCTGGATCGTCTCGGCCGATGTGGATGAGATGGTGGAGCGCATCACAGCGTACGCCGCACTTGGCTTCTCCCACCTGGTTTTCCACGCACCTGGGCCGGATCAGCCGCGGTTCCTGCGGCTATTCGGGGAGAAGGTGCTGCCCAAGCTGCGCGATCGCTGCAGCTAAGGTGAGAAGAATAGTCCTGCCCGTTCCGTCCAGGGCAGCCTTCAGTTCACAAGTCGGCTCTGCCTGCTCGATCTCCTCCAAAGGTGCTGGTGAAGGGGCCAAGAGTGTTCGTCACAGACCAACCGGGCGGATCGGCCGCTGCGGCCAGCATTCCTGGGCGTAGCGAAGGCCGGCAGCCAGGGCTCCCCTTCCTCCGCCGGCGGCGCGGGGGTTGGTGTGTCGTCGCTCATCGCGCCGAGATCCCGCTGCTGGAGGAGATGCTGCGGCCGCCGCTGATCCCGCCGCTGGAGCGAATGCCGGCACTTGCCGAGATCCCGCCCCGCGCCGCGCCGCCGGCGGTGCGCGGCTTCGTGGTCGGCTCGCCCACCGCGGTGTCGGCCAGCGCCCGCCCGGCGCCTCGGCTGGTGGCCGCCATGGTGCCGCTGCCGTAGGCCGCCTGCAGCGCCGGCCCGCCCGGCAGCGAGGACAGCGTGGCGGCCACGGCCGGTGCCAGCACCGCCGCGTGCAGGGCGCGCACCGCCGAGTGCTCGGCGTTGTTGGTGTTCGGGCTGTTGGGGCCCACCGGCTGCGGCACCAGCCCCAGGGTCATCTTCCCCAGGTTGGTGGCGAAGTGCGCCAGGTAGGGCCCGGTCATCAGCGACGACGGATCGCGGTCGTACTTCGCCGAGGACACCATGTTGATGAACGGGCTGAGGTTCCCGAAGGCGCCCGCCCGGTCCAGGTTCAGGATGGTGCGCACCCACGGGTCGCGCTCATCCTGCGCTTGGGGGTTGAACAGCCGCTCGCGCAGCTCCGACACGCCGTACTGCATCGCGCCCAGGCTCATATAGCCCACCAGTGGCCCGATCAGCCGCGCCCGGTCGGCCATCGTGTAGCCCTCGCCGGACACCCCCTCTCCCGCCTGCTTGATCGAGCGCAGCAGCACGTTGCGGGTGAAGGCGAACATGAACGACGTGATACCGTAGGCCAGCCGGCCCACCGGGCTGCCTGCCAGCGCCGGCTTGTCCACCGCCTGCGGCTCCTGGATGGACTCGCGCACGAAGCGCCGGATGGCGCCGCGGTACACCTGTGCCTCCGGGGCGTTGCCCAGCAGGTCCGGCAGCGTCGGCACGCCGTCGTTGCGCCCCAGCCCGGCGTGCATCGCCCGGGCCTGGTTCTCGTCCAGCCCCAGCTCCGCCAGCAGCCGCGCCGAGCTCGCCCGGGTGCTGGCACCCTCCGCGACGTCGGCCGCCAGCTGGCGCACCCACACCTGGCCGATCTTGGTCGCGGCCACCTGCTGGGCGCTGGTGATCGCGTACATGCCGGTCTGGCGGAACATCTGGCTGGTCAGGTTGCGCTGCATCGCCGGCGCGCTCTGCGTGTCCATGCGCGCCGCGATCGTGGCATCCGTCAGCCCGTCGCTGATGATGCCCATCATCTCGGCGGCCTGCCGCGCCTGCCGGGTGTCGGCGGTGTTCAGCAGCGCCTTGTAGGACTCGTGCACCGCCTTCAGCCCGGTGAGCGGATTGCCGGTGCGGCTGCCCACGGTTCCGGCCTCCACCAGCCCCGACAGCACGGCACGCGGCAGCACTGCCAAAGTCCCCAGGGTCTGCACCCAGTTGCCCATGGCCACGGCCGGGCCGGAGGAGGCCGTGCGCAGCGTGCCGGTGCTGGCCGCGAACCAGCCGCGCATCAGGGCGATGTCGGCCGGCGGCACGCCGCCGCGGCGCATGGCGGTGAACATCTCCTCCGCCTTCTCGCCGGATTTCCCGAAGCGCCGGGTGAACTCGGCCAGCCGCGAGGTGCGCTCGAAGTAGTGGCTGAGCGCCTGGCGCGGGTCGGTCACCAGCCAGTCCCGCATCAGCGTATCGGTGTCGGCCGGCAGCGCGCGGCCCTTGGTGAAGTTCCCGGTGGGGGTGTGGGCGTAGTCGGCAGCCCCCCGGCCGACGCCGGACAGCCGGTCGATCCAGTCTTCCGCCGCGGCGCGGGCGTCGGCGGCGTTCAGGCCCACCCGCCGGTAGACGCGCTGCGCGGCCTCGGCGAAGCCTTCCGGGTCGGCCAGGATGCGGTCGGCGTCGTACATCCGGGGGTAGTAGCGGCCGCGGGTGTAGCCCAGCTCCAACCCCGGCTTCCTTCAGGTAGTCGTGCTGCTCGTCCAGCAGGCGGCGCACCGATGCCGCGCGGGCCGCCTCCGCGGCGTCGCGCGCCCGGCCGGTGCCCGTCAGGATGTCGCGCAGCCGCTCCTCGGCGGCGACGTCCGGCACCCGGCCGATCAGGTTGCCCAGCCGGTTGGTCATCGCCTTGGCGCGGGCTTCCACCGCAGTCTGGAAGGTCTCGGCCACCCGCCGGCCCGTGCCGGGGTCGGTCGCCAGGTGATCGGCCAGCTGCGCGATCTCCGGCACGTTCGGGTAGCGCTCCGCGATGGCGCGCATGCCGGCGCGCGACGAGTAGGTGAACCACTGCCAGTTGTTGCGCAGCCCCTGCAGCGACGTCGAGGCGGATAGCCGGTTGCGCAGCCGGCGTGCCTGATCCAGGGCCGGGTCCAGCAGCAGCCGCTTCACCAGGGCGGGATCCAGCGGGTTGGTGTAGAGCGTGCTGCCATTGGCCTCGCCGTTCTGTCGGACTCGTGCCTGCGCACGCTCAGCACGGCGAGCAGCGGCAGCTTCAAACTGCGCCCGGTCCTTCACGCGAGATGAGGATGCGTAGCCGCGATCAAACGCTTCCGGGTCGCGGTTGCGCATCCGTGCCACATCAGCGTCGTCGGCAACGCTGTCCAGCGACCGGCCCGTGGCGCCGTAGGTACGCCCGTCGCCATAGGCCGTGGTGGCCTGCCCGTTGGTGATCTCGCCACGCTGCTCGTACAGCCGGCGCCGATCCGGATCAGCTTCGATGCTCTTGCGGATGTCCGCTACCGCGGCTTCGAAGAAGTCATCACGAGCAGGTGCGGCCTCGCCGGCGCGCGCTGCTACCGCTTCCGCACGCTCCGCCGCAGGCGCAGCAGGTCGCGCGGGCGGGGCCGCATCGGGAAGCCCCGATTCGGGTCGATCCGCTGCGCCGCGAAACTCCGGCCCTGCTTCAGCACGTGCAGCCGCAGCGCCGCCCTGCTCCGGAAGCGCAGGATCTGGCGCATCCGCCCGGGCCGCATCCGGCGCAGCACCTGCTCCACTCCGTCGTCCAACGTCGGCATTCACCGCCTCCTGCACGCGCTGGCGCCGCATCTCCGGCGTCATGGCGCGGATCTCGTCTTCCAGCATGCCGGCACGGCGCAGCGCCGCGTAATCGGCTTGCCGCTGCGCCGGCGTCGGGGGCGCTACGCGTTCCCGCACATCGCGAGCGGAATTCGGTGCAGCTGCCGCTGCCGGGCGATTTTCAGCCCCGACCACTCGCCCGGCAGGAGGCACTTCAGTTTCGGCGGCGGGGGCCGCCAGACGGCGCTGCGCGGGCGGGGCTTCGAGGGCTTCGGGCGCCGCAGCACCAGTCGCGCCTTCCTGCTGCCCGAGGACGCGTTGGCGGCGCGCCTCCGGCGACATCGCGCGGATCTCGGCCTCCGGCACACCCGCACGGCGAAGCGCCGCGTAATCGGCCTGGCGCTGGGCGAGGGAAATGTTGCGCGGCGCGTCGGGGCTCCCTAGAGGCTGTTGTGGACCTGCTCCAGGTTGAGGAGGTTCTTGAGCATGAGGCAGGCGAAGGCGACGAGATGCAGGCCCGCGAGGGTTTCGGGGAGGCGCTCGTAGTCACGGACGAGGCGGC
>NZ_JBLLEB010000055.1:0-21969 GCF_047690175.1 Roseomonas sp. BN140053
TCGCTGCGGACCGCTACCGCCGCACCCATCCCGTGCTCTCCTCCACCTCAGAGAGCACCGAATCACAACACTCCGCCCTATGCCTCACACGAATGAGTCAGCATTTCGTGCGCCGGGTATTAGTCGTTGGCCTGCCGCAGCGCCCCGCAGACGGCATCGGTGACCTGCTGCGTAGTGGCCTTGCCGCCGAGGTCGGGCGTGTGCAGTGCCGGATCGGCTGTGACGCGCTCCACGCACCGCATCAGGCGCTCGGCGGCGGGCTTTTCGCCCAGGTGCTCCAGCATCATCACCGTCGTCCAGAAGGTAGCGACCGGGTTCGCGATACCCTTGCCGGTGATGTCGAAGGCTGAGCCGTGGATCGGCTCGAACATCGAGGGTGCATCACGCTCGGGGTTGATGTTTGCGGTCGGCGCGATGCCCAGCGAGCCGGCCAGCGCTGCGGCAAGGTCTGACAGAATGTCGGCGTGCAGGTTAGTGGCGACGATAGTATCCAGCGTTTGTGGCTTGAGCACCATCCGCATGGTCATTGCATCCACCAGCATCTTGTCCCAGGTCACATCGGGGAACTCAGCACCGACCTCGGCCGCGATCTCGTCCCACATCACCATGGCGTGGCGCTGGGCGTTGGACTTGGTGACGACTGTCAGCAGCTTGCGCGGGCGGGAGTGGGCCAGCCTGAAGGCGTAGCGGATGATGCGCTGCACCCCGGCGCGGGTCATGACGGAAACGTCCTGCGCCACCTCGATCGGCAGGCCCCTGTGGACGCGGCCACCGACGCCGGAATACTCGCCCTCGGAGTTCTCCCGCACGATCACCCAGTCAAGCTCTGGGCCGGACACGTGGCGCAGTGGGCTGGTTATGCCCGGGAGGATGCGGGTCGGGCGAACATTGGCGTACTGGTCCAGTGGCTGGCAGATGGCCAAGCGCAGCCCCCAGAGGGTGATATGGTCCGGAAGGTCGGGCGCACCGACAGCGCCGAACAGGATGGCGTCGAAGGCGCGGAGTTGCTCGGCGCCGTCCGCCGGCATCATCACGCCGTGGCGGCGGTAGTGCTCCGATCCCCAGTCGAAATTCTGGAACTCCAGCGCGAATTCACCATCGCGCTCGGCGCACGTTCTAAGGACCTGGACCCCAGCCCTGACCACCTCGGGCCCGATCCCGTCGCCGCCCACGGCGGCAATCCGGTGTGTACGCATGCGTTCTTCCCATTTTGTGGCACGTTCCGCCTCCGGCGGGGTAGGCCACGCCAGCGCAACATGCTGCTCAGTGGTCTGGAACCAAAGTTACTTTCTTTCTGGTGGAATTCACATGTCGAGTGGAGAGACCGCCAAGGAATAGGCAGTTCTCCTTGCCACAATCAACATCTGGCCACCAATCGTCACCGGCCTCTTCAATGCAGTCACGCCAGCACTGCGCCCGCGGCCCTGTTGGTTGTCCAGGTCGAACTCCGCATGCACCCCACGCCGTCGGTCTGGCATGGGGGCTGGAAAATCAAGTGAGTGCGTTCACGCTTGCTGCCGACCTATTGAGCGTGCGTCCTCAGCATGTAGACACTACCCGCCGCTGGCTACGGATTGGGCGACGATAGGGCGGTAGCGCGCAATTTCACTCGCTGTGAACCGGGCGAGTTCGTCTGGGCCGCCGTACTCAATACGAGTTGCCGAATCAGAAAGGGCCCGCTTCACCTCAGGATCCTCCAGGCAGCGCTGGGCAGCTCGAGAAATTGCTCCCGTCACCTCCGGAGAGAGACCGGCCGGGCCGTAAATGCCGAACCACGAGTTGAAGACAATCGTTGGATATCCGGATTCGGTCATCGTTGGCAGATGAGGCAGCCAAGGCGAGCGCGTGATGCCCGTCGTCGCTAGCGCGATCAACGCACCAGATTCTATGTGCGGCTTGAGGGTGAGAAAGGGGTAGAAACTTAGCGCGACCACGCCGGAGAGTAGATCAGAAAAGAGCTGGGCGTTATTGTAAGGCACATGCACCATGCTGACATTGGCAGAGGCTTTGAGCGCTTCGCCTGCGAGGTGCGCGCTGGATCCGGCCCCTGGAGAGCCGAAATTCAGCTTGTCTGGGTTACTCCGAGCATAGCTAATCAGTTCGTCCACGGTACGTGCGGGCACGCGTGGGTTGATAACCAGCACGGCATCCTGGCTCGCGAGACGCGCGATGGGAGTGAAGTCGCGGATGGGATCGTAGCGGATGTCGCGGTAGAAGCTGATGTTCACGGCTTGCGTCTGGTTTGTGCCAAAGAGCAGAGCGTAGCCGTCAGGCCGGCTGTGTGAGACGTACTCCGTGCCAATCATACCGCTCGCACCGGGACGGTTTTCCACAATAATGCGCTGACCGAGAATGGTGCCCATTCGCTCAGCGATTTGGCGAGCTAGCAGATCCGTGCCGGTGCCAGCTCCATAGGCGACAACAAGCGTGATAGGCCGTAGCGGATAAGTCTGGGCCCGGGCACGATCTGTGCCGACGACCGCGAGCGGCAAACCTACCGCAAGATGCCCGAGGTGGCGACGCGTCAATGACATGCTTGGTTCCTCCCATCCGGTGCGTGCCGCTCTCATGGCGGCTGTTTGATTTTCAGCCCGGCGTTGGTTTTAGACTGAGCCGGACCTGCGCAACCCCCGTGATCTCTCCATCACGGGCAACGACGATGATCACCGCTACCTTCCCCAGCAGGGCATTGTCTGGCGCCTGCACGCTACCAGGGACCTAAACCCTGCTCGCAAGCTGCCGGCGAGTATCCGAGTCCGAGAGAGCACTCTGGACGTAGGGCGATAAGGTCATGGTCAAGGCATTCCAGCTGCGGCCTAGTCCTTACCGCTCGGTTCAGCAGTGCCATGACGCGGTCTGGAGGTGGTGATAGGCATCGCTGACAAGATCCCCTCTCAAGTGTGCGAGTACAGCGCTCGGCCCGGCACTTCCATGCGTGCCCGCATCACCGAGCCGGACGATGCCTCCAGAATGAAGAGGTCGCGGCGATCCGGTCCGCCATAAGCGATGTTCGTCACCGCTTTGCCGCTGCAGGAGCGAATGCGCAGCCGTGGTTCGCCCTCTGGAGAGAAAAGCCAAACGGTGCCGTTGCGCGCATGCACGACGGCAAGGTTGCCTGCCTCGTCCAGCGCCAGTCCGTCGGGTCCGAGGCCACCGCTAAGCTGGATAAACAGCTCGACTTGCCGCTCGGCGGCGTCCCCGCTGACAGGAAAGCGCCATACGGCATTACCCCGCGTCATCCCAACCACCAGGTTGCGCTGCTCGTGATCCAGTACCAAACCATTCGGCGTAGGCGCGTGACCGATCAGAAGTTCCGCCGAGCCACCATCAGGCTGGACACGGTAGACTCGGCCGGTCGGATCGCCGAGGTGGCTGCGACCTGGATCTGTGAGATACAATGAGCCATCGGGGCCGAAAAACAGGTCGTTAAGGCCGCGGAAGCGCTCGGCATTGGGGCGTGTAACATAGGGACGGACCACCCGCTCGACGGGGTCCATCACCAGAAGCCCATGCTCTCGGTCGGCCAGGAAGATGCGACCGTCCCGGTGGATCTTCAGGCCGTTAGGCTCACCCTCGTACTGCGCGGCCAGCGTCCAACGGCCCGCTGGATCGATGCGGAACAATCGCCCATGCGGAATATCTGTGCACCAGAGATGGCCCTCCCGGTCAAAAGCGGGCCCTTCTAGGAAGGAATGGATCGCCCCTGCCCCGCCCGGACGAGTGCGTTCCCAGAAACTCGGCTCCCCGCGCCAGCGCAGTTCTGGAGGCAGTACAGTGAATAGTTCAGCGTTGACCTCGCGCGGAGGGGCATAGAGCGACACGTCAGTGGTGCCGTATTACGGCGAGGTGGCCGGTGCGAGCGTCACGCATTGAGCTCACTCCGGAGTGCTCGCAGGGCGTTGGCGAGGATCAACGTAGTATTGAAGCAAAGCATGTTTGCTCCCTTGCTCGATAGTTCTCGCGCCTGTGCGGCCGAGCGCGCGATGGTCGCGAATGCGGGGCCATTCGGGATCGCCTGAAGTTCCATGGAGATCGCGGCGACTGCGTGAGACACCTCCGGATGCGCGGCATCACCGAGATGACCCATAGAGGCAGCAAGGTCATTCGGTCCGACGAAAAGGGCATCGATCCCCTCTACACGTGCGATCGCGCTAACCTCGGTGAGCGCCTCTGCATCCTCAACCATGACGATCACTGCGGTACGGCTGGCCTGCTCGCGCAGCATAGTCGGAGCGTCGCCTGTACCGTGACGGGCGGCGCGGGACAGCGTGCTGATGCCACGCCTGCCGAGCGGCGGGTAATAGGCGTGCTGCACGATACGTTTCGCTGCTTCTACGTTCGTGACATGCGGTACTAGGATGCCATCCGCTCCGGCATCAAGAACATGCAGGATGTCGTCCGCTCCGCCCCGCGGCACCCGCACGAGTGCCGCGATCCCCGACGCTGCAGCGGCGCGCAGCATGTGCTCCAGTGTCTCCAGACCGGTTGCGCCATGCTCAGTGTCGATGATCACGAAGTCAAAGCCTGAGTAGCCCGCCAATTCCACCACCACTGGGGACGGAACGCCCACGAAGAAGCCATGCAGGGGCTTATCGGCGCGCAGCCGTGCCTTGAACGTCAGCTTGTCCTTCATGTCCTGTTCTTTCCCTCGTCCATCGAATCGTCACCCGAATGCGCTGGCGGAAATGAAGGGCGCGAGTAGTCACGGGCGCAGAGGTGGCCACCCTGATATCGCTCCGCGACAACATCGTTGCTCACAATACTGCCGAGAGCCTCGCTGTACTCGTCCGCGCTGTCCTGGGGCGCCCACCCGATCCGCTCGCGAGAGTCGCGACGCCACCACGTGCGGCTGTTGTTGGAGGAACCCCATATCAGCTCGCAGCCGACATCCTCCGCCTGCAGCCCGGCCACCGTCAGACGAGCAAGATCGGCATAAGAGAGCCAGCTCGACAGCATCCGACGGTCTTTTGGCTCTGGAAAGCCGGAACCAATGCGGATGGAGATACTCTCAACGCCGTGCTTGTACCAATAAAGCCGGCCCATCAACTCACCATAGGCCTTGGAGAGGCCGTAGTATGTATCTGGCCTTAGCTCACAATCCGCATCAAGCACCGAGGTGCGTTCGTGAAATCCGATGGCATGGTTGGAAGAAGCGAAGATCACCCTTGCCTTGGCGGCCCGTGCCGCTTCGTACACGTGGAAAAGCCCGGCAATGTTGGGGCCGAGCACTTCCTCGAACGGGCGCTCAGTAGAGACGCCGCCGAAGTGTACGATGGTGCTGCAGCCCCGCGCGACCTCAAGTACGGCTGCACGGTCGCACAGATCCACCTGCGCAAAGCGTGCTCCCAGCGGTAAAGGTCCGGGGAACGGTCGGATGTCGGTCAACACCAGGCCCCACCCCCTTTCGGCGAGTTCGGTGGCCAGCATGCTGCCGAGCGCGCCGGAGGCGCCCGTCAGCAGCACTGGCTTAGCCTGCGCGATGCCGTCGGCAGCGCTCACGCCGGCACAGGTCCCAGGGTTTCGACGCGATGCATACGGCGGCGGAGGTCACCGTAGTCGAAGAGTGCTAGATGCTGTGTTGCTCGGTTGTCCCAAATTAACAGGTCACCGACCCGCCAGCTGTGGCGGTACGTGAACTCTGGCCGACGGATATGTGTCCAAAGCTCATCCAGCAGCGTGTCGCTCTCGTCCAGTGGCAAACCGACAATGTGCGCGGTGTGGCCTTCAGTGACGAACAGGTTCTTGCGGCCGGTGACCGGGTGCACGGTGACCACCGGGTGTTCCACATCCGGCAACTCTGCTCTCTGAGCATCGGTCAACGGTGGCCGGCGGAGATCGCCCAGGCGCCGCTTCTTCTCGAGATGGTGCACAAAGCTGTGCACCGCTTTGCGGCCGGCGATTCGCCGCCGCAGTGAGTCCGGCAGTGCGTCGTACGCCTCGGCCGTACTAGCAAACAGTGTATCGCCGAGTGGCTGGCCGTCGCGGTGTGGTACTTCCAGCGCGTAAAGTGCAGTGTACATGTCAGGATGCAGCATATGGGTGCCATCGGCGTGCCACATAGCGCCTGCGTCCATCAGGCCAATGTTGCGCCCGTCCTCGACTATGTTGGAAATGACCATCATGTCAGGGTAGCCAGGCACGCAGAACGCGTTGGCACGGCTGTAAGATGACTTCTTAACAGGCCCAAGCCGCTCCATGAATTCGAGTTGCTCAGCCGGAGTTAGCTGTTGGTCGCGCACGACGACCACGCTGTAGCGGTGCAGTGCTTCCAGCACGAGGGTCACCGCTTCTGCCGTAACACCAGCACCTAGCTTGATTCCGGTAATTTCGGCTCCAAGGGCCGGCGCGAGGGCGCGCACTTCCCCTCCTTCTGCCGATGCAGGCCGTGTCAAGGTGGACGCGTAGGAGGCTGACATGCAGGCAAATCTCCCCAACCGGTATGTCCCGGATTATGGTATCGCTAACATTGAACGTTTATCGGTTCTGGAGGACCGACCGAAGCTTGATAGCGACTTTGAAATGGTAGCGCTACCATTTTTTTGGCATCGGTGGACTGTTGACCCTCACGCCTTTCCCATATTCGTGTGAGGACAACGCGACCTCAGGTACATTGCATGCCGCCAACGGACAGGCCGACTGTAGACAGCTCCCAAGGTCCGCCGAACCGGGCTGTGCGGATCACTGATGTCGCAGCAGCCGCAGGTGTGTCAGCTATCACTGTCTCCCGTGCATTGAACACGCCAGAACTGCTTTCTAAGATCACGCTGCGACGTGTGCGGGCCGCGGTGGAGCGGCTCGGCTACGTGCCGAACCTTACCGCAGGCGCGCTTTCTTCCCGTCGGTCACGCTTAGTAGTCGCCATCGTGCCTACCATCGGCAGCCCAATGTATGCAGAGACACTTCAGGCCTTCACCACAGCACTTTCCCAGGCCGGCTACCATGTCCTTCTAGGCTTAGGCGGCTTCGATGCCCGCGACGAAGAGCAGCTAATCACTGCACTACTTGGGCGCCAGCCGGACGGTCTGCTGCTGGTGGGCGCTGTACACTCCCCTGGCGCTCGGCGACGTTTGAGCCAGGCTGGCATACCAATCCTGGAAATCTGGGGCGATGTCACTGCTCAGGCTGAGATGCAAGTCGGCTTTAGCCATGCCGGAGTAGGAGAGGCTGTGGCTAACCATCTTTGTGACCGTGGCTACCGCAGTTTCGGAGTTGTCTCCTCTGACGATCTCCGCGCTCTTGAGCGGTTCGAGGGTTTCCGCCGCACGCTCGACATTCGGGGATGTGAGTTCGTTGCGCAGTGCTTGGTCGCGCCGCCAAGCACCATTCTGGAGGGCCGACGCGCTTTTGCCTCGATCCACGGCGGACTGCCCACAGGAGCAGCGGTGTTCTGCAGCTCTGACCTCCTCGCAGCCGGGCTGCTGATTGAGGCTTCGCTGCGAGGCGTGAGAGTCCCTCGCGACTTAGCCATCTGCGGCTTCGGTAATCTCGAAATTGGAAGGGCAATGGAGCCCGCACTCACGACGGTCAGCGTGGATGGTGCTGAGATGGGGCAGCTTGCAGCACGTTGCATGGTAGACCGGCTTGCTGGCAACAAGCTCCCACGTAGGATTTCTGTGCCTGTGGACATCGTTCAACGTGGAACAACCTGACGGCACAGTCGGGCTAGTGAGCTGATCACCGTACACTCACGGTTCACGCCATCAAGGGAGGATAATAATGAACGATTCTGATGGCACTGACCACGAATCGCGTGGCGCTGAGATCGCCGAGCTCCTGGTTGGTGCCGTGGATCTGCACTGCCATAGTGGCCCGGCGGCCATGCCGCGCATCCTAGACCATCATGACGACACCCAGGGCATAGCACTGACGAGAGAACCATGAGGCGGACAAAGCCTGCCCTTCCCTCTCTACCACCTCGCTACGACGGGGCTTTGTAGTCTCACCGTCCATGGGAGCACCATGGACGGGGTCCTAATGGCGCGCTGCAGCTGCAGCAGCGCTGCTACGCCAGACACGCCGGATCTCCTGTACCAAGGCGCGCCCGGCGGCCGAGGGTGGACGCTGTTCAAGGAACATCAACACGATGCGCCGGACCAGCACTGTGGAGTGCACAGGAAGCGCTCGCAACGACCCGCTTTCTATCTCCGCCTCGACTGCATGCAGCGGCAGCACGGCCAGGTGACAGCCGTGGCGGATCACTGACTTGGCAAACTGCACACTGGCACACTCGATCTGCGGCCGCGGCGTTTCGGCCCCCATCGACTGGAAGAACTGCTCCAGGCGCGCACGATGCGAGCTACCCCGAGCCATGACCACCCAGGGAAAACGCAGCAGATCGGTTGCGGTGATCTCGCTGCATTCCAGCAAGGGATGATCACGCGCAACGATAACGCTGACGCTATCGTCGAACAGGAACTGGCGCTTCAGCGCGATCTCGTTCTCCAGTCCCATGCCAAGACCGATCACGAAGTCGACCTCGCCACGGCGCAGGCGCGTAAGCAGTTCCAACGTCACATCCTCCGTCACGCGCACCTGCACCTCTGGCCGCTGTGCGCAGAACTTCGCAACCGCACGCGGCACCAAGCCGCTGCCGAGATCGAGTAGCACGCCCAACGCGATGCGGCTGTGCGTCTCGTCACGCAGGCGCGCGATCTCCGCCTGTGCTTGGAGGATCTCCGATCCGACCGCGCGTGCATGGGTGTAGAGCGCGGCTCCGAAGGGCGTCGGGCTGATCCCGTGAGCGAGGCGGTGGAGCAGCGTGACCGACAGTTCCGCCTCCAGCAATCGCACCGCTTTGCTGAGCGCGGCCTGGGAGATGTGCAGGCTGGCGGCGGCACCGCTCAGGCTTCCTTGGTCGATGATCTCGACGAAGTATCGCAGCCGGCGGGAGTCCAAGACCCATAACCTCCGGTTAAGCCCCGGGATCTTTCGGTGCTTGGTGCCATGGGGTCAAGCGGTGCCAGATCCCGGGTGAGACAGGCACCGCCGGCGCATGAAACCGGGCGGCCGCGGGAGGAGGACGGTATGGCGACCGCAGATATGCGGCGCGCGGCGGAGCACGACGCGCAGAAGGTCATCAACAGGTTCTTTCACTGCCTGGATGACGGACGATACGAGGAACTCTCCGACCTCATGGCCCCGGAAGGTATCTGGCACCGCCAGGGCAAGGAGTTGAAAGGCCCTGGCATGGTACTGGAGGCGATGAGGGCACGCCCTGCCAGCCTCGCCACGCGGCATGTCGTGACCAATCTGGTGGTCGATGCAAGGGCCGACGACCTCGTCGAGGCCGCATTCTACGTCACGGTCTACGGTCATTCCGGTGGCACGATCCCGGCGCCACTGGAGCTGCCGCTGCACGTCAGCTTGTACCGCGAGACGCTGACCGGGAGTGCGGACGGCTGGCACATCGCCGAGATCACCTCCTCGCCGACCTTCAAGCGCTGACAAGAGGACCCGGACATGAAGATTGCCAGCTTTTCGCGCTCGGGCCAGAAGGCCTCCTACGGTGTCGTCTCCGGCGATGGCCTGATCGACATGGGCTCACGCCTCGGCACGCAGCTACCGACGCTGCGAGCGGTGCTTGAGGCCGGCGCGCTGGGCGAGGTCGCGGCGGCCGCCCGCGATGCTCAGCCTGACGTGGAACTCGCCAACGTCATGCTGCTGCCGCCCATTCCAAATCCCGACAAGATTGTCTGCGCCGGCAAGAACTATCGCGGCCATGTCGCGGAGGGGGGCGCGAAGCTCCCGGAGTTTCCCAGCCTGTTCCTGCGCCTGGCTAACACTCTCGTGCCACACGGCGGTAACCTCGTGCGTTCGAAGCTATCTGGTGACTTCGACTATGAGGGCGAGCTTGCACTGATCATCGGCAAGCCGGGCCGTCACATCCTGGCAGCGGATGCGTTGAGCCATGTCGCGGGCTACTCGTGCTTCAACGACGCCACGATCCGCGACGTTCAGTTCAAGCACTCGCTCGCAGCGGGCAAGAACTTCCACGCGACGGGCGGCTTCGGGCCGTATTTCGTGACCGCCGACGAGGTCGGTGACCCCACGCAGTTGCACCTGGTCACACGTCTCAACGGCGAGCAGGTCCAGCACACACAGACCGACGACCTGATCTTCGATATTCCGACGCTGATCGCCTACACCTCCGGCTTTACGCCGCTGGTCGCTGGTGACGTGATCGCAACGGGCACGCCGGAGGGCGTCGGCTTCGCGCGCAAGCCGCCACTCTGGATGAAGGGTGGTGACGTCATCGAGGTCGAGATCTCTGGCGTTGGCACCCTCCGCAACCCCGTGATCGACGAGACATGAACTCAGTCTGCGTAAGCCCATCCGCCGGCGCTGTGCTCCGGCGGCAAGGATAAAAACAGGAGGAACAGCGATGCGTGATCTCACGAGGCGCAGTTTCGTGGCCGTGGCAGGTGTGCTCGCGGCTCCGGCGATACGTGCGCAGAACGCCTACCCCGACCGAACCATCACCATGATCCTGCCTTTCGCGCCGGGTGGCCCCTCCGACCTCGTAGGGCGATTGGTGGCGCAGAAATTGGAGGTGGTGCTGGGCAGACCCGTCGTGGTGGAGAACCGTCCAGGCGCCGGCGGTACCATTGCCTCCGCCTATGTGGCACGGGCTGCTCCAGATGGCTACACGCTGATGTTCGCGACATCCTCGACGCAGGCCATCGCACCAGCGCTGTACCGGAATCTGTCTTACGACCCGATCCGCGCCTTCGCCCCGATCTCACAAGTTTCGCTTTCCCCGCTCATGATGCTGGCAAATCCGTCGCTGCCGGTGACCTCGGTCCAGGAGCTGATCGCTTACGGCAAGGCCAATCCAGGCAAGCTGAACTACGGCTCGGCCGGCAACGGCACGCCGGCGCATCTCTCCATGGTGGTGTTCAACCGCATGGTGGGCATTGAGGCGGTGCACGTACCCTATCGCAGCGGCGGCGAGGCGGTGTCGGCCGCGCTGCAAGGCCAGGTCCAGTATCTGCTCGACGCTGCCGTCTCTTCCAGCAGCCATATCCAGGCTGGCACGCTCCGCGCGCTGGCGGTCTGCAGCGAGAACCGCAGCAAGCTGTTTCCGCAAATTCCCACCGTCATCGAGTCCGGCGTGCCTGGGTACACAGCCGTGAGTTGGGGGGGCTTGGTCGCACCGGCCGGCACACCGCCGGCAGTGGTCGAACGTCTGCACCAAGCGGTTCGTCAGGCGTTGGTGATACCTGACCTGATCGCAAGCTTTGCGCGCACGGACACTATTGCCGTCGATAGCGACCCCGAGACCTTCGCCACCACCATCGCGCGCGAGGCGCAAACCTGGCGCGGCGTAATCGCCGAACTCCGCCTGGCATTGAGCTGAGAGGAAGGGTTCATGAGCACGCTGCGCCGCCGACAGGCCCTTGCTGTTCTGAGCCTGCTCCCCGTACCGCGCTTCGCGTGGGCGCAGGACTATCCATCGCGTCCGATCACCGTGATCATGCCCTTCGCCCCTGGAGGTCCGGCCGACGTGATCGGCCGGCTTGTTTCGCAGCGGATGGGGAGTGTGCTCGGACAACCTCTGGTCATTGAGAACCGTGCCGGTGCCGGCGGCACCGTCGCCACGGCCTATGTCGCGCGGGCTGCGCCAGATGGCTACACGCTGCTCTTCGCGACATCGTCGACGCAGGCGATTGCGCCGGCGCTGTACCGTAACCTCTCCTATGATCCCGTCGCCTCCTTCGCGCCGATCACGGAGGTCGCGACCACCACCAGCTTGGTGCTGGTAAGTGGGGGGTTGCCGATCCATTCGATGCAGGAGCTGCTAGCCTATGCCAAGGCGCATCCCGGCGAACTGAACTACGGCTCCGCTGGCAATGGCACACCGTCGCATCTTGGGATGGCGAGCTTCGCGCGCATGGCCGGGATTTTGATCGTCCATGTTCCGTATCGCAGCGGGGGCGAGGCCCTCGGCGCATTGCAACAGGGCCAGATCCAGTTGCTGCAGGACAGTGTTTTCACGTCCTTCCGCCTGGTCGAGGCCGGCGTCGCACGGGCGGTCGCGGCAGCGAGTGAGCAGCGCCTCATGGCGCTGCCGGATGTACCGACACTCGCCGAGGTCGGCTTTCCCAGCCACATGATGGGCACCTGGAACGGCTTCATGGCGCCTGCCAATACGCCTGCACCAGTGATTGCCCGTGTCCACGACGCGGTAGTCGAGGTACTGGCGGTTCCCGAGGTGAAGGAGGTCTTCCGTCGCTTCGACACGCGCATCGTTGGCAGCACACCAGAGGAATTTGCTGCCAAGTCAGCGCGGGAGCTGGAGCGCTGGCGTAGCCTAGTCGCTGACCTCGCGATCCGGGTGGAGTAGCTGGTGGGGCGGAGCTTGAAAGATCAAGCGCCCCATGTCCGCAGGGTCGTGAACCGCCAGGTCGTGCTCGGACTGAGTCGCGCGGAAGCGATCAAGCGCGCGGTACTGGCGGGAGCAGGCGTAGCCTTCGTCGAGGCAACAGCGGTCCGCGACGAGGTGGCACGCGGCGGGCATGGCGGCGCTGCCCAGCACGGCCAGCTCGACCAGCGGCCCGCGGGTGATCACGAAGCCACCGACATGGGTGGCGAGGTGGCGGGGGAAGTCCTGGATCTCCTCCGCGAGCTCCAGACACATCGCCAGTCGGCGATCCGCCACGTCCAGCCCCGCGGCCGCGGCGAGCTCGGCGAGGCCCTTCTCCCGCCCCGGCCCCCAGCTCGCCCAGCCCCATGGCCTTGCTCACCTCGCGGATGGCCGAGCGGGCACGGAAGCGGATCACGGCGGCCACGATCGCCGCCCGGTCGCGGCCGTAGACGTACTGGATCACCTCCTCGCGGCGCTCGTGCTCGAAGTCGAGATCGATGTCGGGCGGCTCGCCGCGCGAGGCCGAGACGAAGCGCTCGAACAGCAGGTCGTGCTTGCTCGGGTCCACCGCCGTGACGCCGAGCACGAGCACACGGCCGAGTTGGCGGCCGAGCCCCGCCCTTGGCACAGGATGCCGCGCCCGCGGGCGAAACCCACGACGTCGGCCACGGTGAGGAAGTAGGGCGCGAAGCTCAGCTGCTCGATCAGGGTGAGTTCGTGGGTAAGCGTGGCCTGGATGCTGGCCGGGACACCGCGGGGCCAGCGCTCGGCGGCCGCCGCCTCCACCCGCGAGGCCAAGGTCTGCTGCTTTGTAAAGGTTCGCAAGCCAGAGAGGTCTGCCCCAAAAATGTGTGCGTCCAATCGCTACTGCTGCAAACCGGGTTCGAGCACTCGGTCCTAACTCGCCCCTGTCTCGACGTGATCATCGGACCGCATCTTCCAGGGACACCGGAGTGGGCTGTGCTGCAGCGAGGAGGATCACTCCAAAGGGCTGATCCTGTTCCATACGCAGAGTGCCACCGCGGGCGAGTTCGAGGCCGGCGAGCAGGGTGCTGGCCAGGGCGGCGCGGCCCTTGAGTGGCGCATCCGGAGTGTCAGCTGGCAGCTCGGGCAGAAAGCGCGCCAGTTCCCACGCAGGGCCGCCCTCTCCGGCCGCCCCTACCTCGCCCAGCAGGTGCCGCAGCCGTTGTATCGCGTCAGACACTCGCCACAGCTCGAGCGGGCTTGGCCGGTAGGGTGCCACCTCAGGCGCGCGTGGCCCGTCCCGCCCCTCCAGCAGCGCCAGGGTGGCTTCCAGGAAGCCCAGCAGCAACTCCGCCTGCGGCCGTGGTCGCTGCTCCGCCTGCCCACGCCCGAACACCGCTTGGTCCAACTGCGGCCGGTCCAGCAGCCACGCCGCGGCCGCCCGGGTACCCGCAACCTGCTCCAACTGCGCCAGCCGCTGGCTCGCCTCGGCGTCGGCCGCGGCCGCCACCTCCGGCGTGGGTGGTGCCAGCAGCTGCGCCTTGAGCCGCACCAGCTCGGCCGCCAGCACCAGCCAGTCGCTCCGCCGCTCGATCGCGATCCGCTCGGCATCGCTCTCGATCGCCGCCACCAGCTGCCCGGTCAGCGTCACGATCGACACTCGGCCCAGGTCGACCCGGTGCCGGCGCACCATTTCCAGCAGGAAGTCCAGCGGGCCCTCGAACCCCGCCACGCTCAGCCGCGGTGTCCCCTGCCCGCCTGCGCTGGCAGCGTTGGTCTGGGGCTCGTCCTCTTCCCCAGCCGCGCCCGGCTCAGCCATCGCCGTAGTGCGGCACCAGCTCGAGATGCAGCTCAGGCCAGTTCCGCCGGAGCCGCAGCAGCGCCCGCCAGGGTGACCAGTCGGCCGACCAGAACTCGATCACCAGCTCCTCCGTCCGCCGATGCCGCCCGTCCAGCGACCCGGCCACGGTGCTAACCCGGCGCAGCGCCCGCGTGGTGCCCCACTGCGCCCATAGCCAGGCGCGGCTGGCCGGGTCGTCGGGGCCGAGCGCCAGCACCGCGGCTGGCACCGGCAGCAGCCGGTGCAGGTCCAGCGGGCAGTGTCGCCCGCCCCGGGCGAGGTGCTCCAGCTCGCGGGCGTGCTGCGCCGCCACCGCCTCGCGCAGCCGGCGCGCCAGCAGCCGGGCACCGGTGAAGCTGATGGCCCGCTCGCCGTCGGCCGGCGCTGCCAGGGGCAGGAACCAGTCCTCCTCCAGCCGGTCGAGGTCCAGCGTCCAGGGGATCACCCCCGGTCCCGCCGCCGCGGCCCGGAAGCTCGCCATCGCCTCGGCCGGCCCGCGCACCGTCAGCGTGTGACGCAGCCAGTCCGTGTGCGCCGGCGCCAGTACCTCCGGAGTGGATGCCAGCACTTCAGCGGCCAGCGCCACTCCCCTGCCCTCCCCCGCTGCCACCAGCGCTTCGGGCCTCACAGGTCCAGCAGCCGGGCCGGGCTGTCGCGGGTGATGCGGGCACGGCGGCGGTAGCCCTGCGTGGTGGCCAGGCTCTTCTGCCGGGCGTGGTGCATCACCTGCTCGTCCAGCGCACCCTTCAGGTAGGCCTCGGTGATGAACCCCGCCCGCAGCCCGTGCGGGCTCAGCCGCTCCGTCTCGTCCACGGTGAGTCGGGCCAGCTCCGCCCGCCGGCGCAGGATCTTCCACACCCCCTGCGGGCTGAGCCGGTCTTCCAAGGCACCGCCAGGGCTGAGGCGGCGAAACACCGGCCCCCACTCGATGCGGGTCCGCTTGAGCCACGCCTCCATGGCCCGCACCGGGCAGGAGAGCGGGTTCAGCCCGCGCGGGATGCCCACGGTGGCGCCCTCGGCCTCCTGGTCGCGCTTGGAGCGCGGGATGAACACGGTCATCCCCTCGGCCGTGAAGCGCAGGTGCTCGCGGTCGATCGCTACCAGCTCGGAGCGTCGCAGCGCGCCGGCGAAGCCCAGCAGCAGCAGCGCGCGGTCGCGGTGGCCGGCCACGTCGCTGTCGCAGGCCGCGAGCAGGCGCTTGACCTCGACCGAGGTGAGGGCGGCGGCCGGACGGGCAGGCTTGCCGTGGCTGGCGAGGATGCCGCGCAGGGTGGCCGCGATCGCGGGATGCCGTGTTTCCCAGGGGTGGCCGGCCTGGCGGTGCTGGTGGGCGATGGCGGCCAACCGACGGCGCAGTCCGGCGCGGCCCAGCGTCGTGGCCAGGCTGGCGAGGTGGCCGGCGACCACCACCGGGGCGGCCGGCAGCGGGGCGATGCCGCCCGCCGCGCACCAGGTGGAGAAGGCGCGCCAGTCGCTGGCGTAGGCACGGCGTGTGTTGTCGGAGAGTGCGCGGCCAGCGTAGCCGGCGGCCTGTGCCACCGCCTCGCCCACCGGCCCCGAGAGCACGGCCAGCGCCTCGGGCGGCAGCACGTCCTGGACCAAGCGCTGCAGCGCGGGCGGCAGCGGCGGGTGTTCGGAGCTGTCGGGCGGTGTCACCGCCCGCCCCTCCCCTGCTCGCCGCAGGAAAGCCGAGCCCGTGCAGGCTCCCACACCGTGATGACCTGCACTGCCCCGAAGCCCCCTGCCCTCTGCGACCCGCCGGATCGGCACCCCCGCGCCGGCTTCCGCAGCCAGCAACAGTGTGCCGGGAGGCGACGGATTAGGGCAAGTAGGGAAGCCCGGAGCAATGGGCACGATAATGAGGGATTATCGGGCCTAGTGGCTGCCGTAGGAGGTGTATGTAGCGCGTCCTGGCACCCTGATGCTTGGCGATTGATTTGTTTGTGCCGCGGCTGGGAAGAGCCAAGGTCATAAGCGCTGCTCAGTCCCAGGAGAGCGCCAAGTCGCTTAGGAACAATGCGTCGCCTTCCCTGTGTGTTTGCGTTCCCAAGTGCGTGGCTACTGAGGAACGTACCACCGTCTGACGTATGACGGTCCTCCCAATTGTCCGACGGGTCATGCAGGTGCTTACGGTGGCGTTGATGGTGCCTCCTACGGCCCTCAGTACCGAGTGATGTCGGATGGTATTTTGGTCAGTTGGTCGTTCTGTCAGACGAATTGAGCGATCTTACGGGTAAGCCTCTGTATGAATGTAGTTCCGTCTTACGTATGACGGTCAATCCGGCTCTCCGTTTAACGTCGCTGCCAGCTACCTGCGGTGGCGTTGGTGGCAGCTCCCACGGTCCGGAGGACCGAGTGCTGTCCTACGGTATGCCGGTCAGTCCGTCGTTCGGCTCGACGAGGCGGTCGATCTTCTTGGTCTGCCTCACTACGAATGTAGTCCCGACGTACGTATGACGGTCAATCCGGTACTCCGTCGGACGGTTCGGGCAGCTACCTGCGATGGTGTAGGTGGCAGCTCCCGCTACCTGGGAGGCCGAGTAACGTCCTACGGTACGTCGGTCAGTCAGGCGTCCCGCCCGACGACGCGGTCAATCTTCTTGGTCAACCTCACTACGACTGTAGTTCCGTCGTACGTATGACGGTCTATCCGGTCTACCGTCTGACGGCCCGGGCAGCTGCCTGGAACGGCGTTACTGGCAGCTGTCATCTTCCATAAGACCGATCAACGTCATACGGTATCTTGGTCACTCGATATTTCGGTCTGACCAGGCATACGCGACACGCATCGTACCGAGCAATTGTCGTACGGTAGTTCCGTAGGACGGTACGATAGGGGCCTTTGGGTAGTATCAGTCGTACGTACGTCGCTTGCGGGTTCCCTTCAGGTCAGCGTCTGGGACTTGATACCCGGCCTCGGAGAACACGCGGGCGATAAGTCGGCGAAGTCCGCCTTCAGGCTCGGCAGCCTGAGCCAGCATCTTAGCGAAAGGCTTTGACGCCTTGAAGGACATCATCAGGGCTGGCTCGGCCCTCGGCACTGCGACTGGTGCCAGCGGGGGGGGCGGCGCAGGTTCGGCTTCGGCAGCCACAAGCGGTGCTGCCGGTGTAGTCGGGATCAATGTCGCAGCAAGCGGGCCGATGCTTGCGGCGATCTCGGCGCTGCTCGGACGCGGAATCACCGGACCAGGGTCGGCGATCTTCTTAGGCTTGAAACCGCTCATGCTGCCACCTTCGCCGGTGCGGCCGGTACGGCACCGAGGCCGATCATTTCCTTGATGATTCCCATGGCCTGCTCACCGACTTTCCCAGAGGTCGGCACTTTGCCGGTGAGCGAGAGCTTCCCGAAGTCGGACAGGTCGCTGAGGTGTTGCTCGATGAGCGGCAACCCAGCCTCGGTTAGGTCGGCGCCTACCGCCCGCTCCACCAAGCCACGTGGGTTCCAGCGTGAGCGGACAATACGGAACGGGATCTCTCGTCTCCCTGCCTTACCGAAGGCTTGTACCTGCCTTGCTGTCCGCATGGCCTCTACTGCGCTCGCCCGGTCGGGCATAATCGGAATAAGCACTAGGTCAGCGGTTCCAGCAGCGAAAGCTGCGGTGGTGTTACCGAAGCCTGCAGTGTCAATCAGAACTACGTCGTAGCTCTCCGCCCTACCTTGTGCGGCGTCGACGATCTCTTCGTGTCGAATCTCGCAGAAGCAGTTGATCTCGGGGCCCTCATAGAGCTGGTGCCACTGGTGGTAGGAGGCGTTTGGGTCAGCGTCGATGACGGCCACCCGGTAGCCGGCAGCGGCTAGGTTTCCGGAGAGCAAGGTGACGAGTGACGTCTTTGAACACCCCCCCTTTCCGGACGCCACCGTAACTATATGACCCACTTCGCTCTCCATCTTCCGGTATGACGGTACTAGAGTAGTACTATGAACACGTCGGACCAACGTACCCGTCAGCTAGGTCTTTCGACAAGACGTGTCTTACCGTCGATCGCCGGTATCGGTGGCCAGAAGCGTCGAATAATTAGTCTGACCAGCGTACAACAGTACCGTCATACCATCAGCTAGCGCGTTTCGTGAGACTCTCACTTTGGCTGGACGGCTAAGCGAACCAAATGCAGCACCAACAGGCTCGTACTGCGTCACGCCCAGCGCGACTACAATCGTCCCTAGCCACGCTTATCGGCTTGCGATTCCGCAGTTCCTCCGACCAGCCGAGTCGCAAGCACGATATCCACAAGCGGCCGCGTTTCCCCTTGGACTGTGGTGGCGCGCTTCCTGGACTCTGGTGGCGCGACTCCAGCTTATCCCCTGGACTCTGGTGGCGAATCTAATAGCTAGGAACAAATAACCTTCGATTAGATCGCGCCACCAGAGTCCAAGTTGACGCCGGGGATACTACCCGGCCAGTTATGCCCCATGGCCGAGATCCACCAGATGATCTTGCGGCATGGCATCGAAGAAGCCCGCCGCCTCGCTGCGAGCCGTCACGAACGGGCAGTGGTGGAAGCTGCCTACCAAGTTCTCGGCGAGGAGAACGAAGGGATCGGCTACACACACTCGGCCTTCGCCATGACATCGTTACCACACAAGGAGCCTCACGAAGGCAAGTGGGTGAGGGAAGGCCACAATCTAACGCTCGTGCTGCAGTCCGGCGTCGACCGACAGGGCAATGAGGTGGGGCTGCCCTATGGTTCCTATGCGCGTTTTATTCTGCTGTTCCTGCAATCTGAGGCCGTCCGGACACGGTCGCCAGAGATCGAGCTAGGCCGCAGCATGCAAGTCTGGCTGGGCCGCATGGGCCTTTCGATAGGCGGAAAGAGCTACAAGCTCGTTAAGGAGCAGGCAAAAAGGATTTCTGTCTGTCGACTGACCTTCTTCGGCGGTTACGGCGACGCCGAACTGTTGAGGAACGGCGGTTTCGTTGAGGGCGCGATCACCATGTCCGGCACACCGGACCAACCTTCGCTCTGGAACGACCGGGTAAAACTGGACGAGGCGTTCTACCGAGCCCTCTGCGAGCACCCGGTACCGGTCAGCGAAACCGCGCTACAGGCAATCGGCCCGCGGTCGATGGCCCTTGATGTCTACATCTGGCTTGTTTACCGCTTGCATGCCCTGAAGCGAGACACCGACGTCAGCTGGGCTGCGCTCTATGCGCAATTTGGTTCCGGCTTCAAGCGCATCCGAGCCTTTCGAGCTCAGTTCCACGAAAGCCTAGAGCTGGCACTCGCCACCTACCCGGAAGCTCAGGTCAGCGTGGACGATAAGGGGCTTACCCTTCGTCCCTCCCGACCAGCGATCGCCAAACAGCTCTGATCCTACTTACCCAGCCATACCACTGATCCGCTACTACCCGCCACCAGAGTCCAAGCCAGAGGCACTGGAACGCGGCTGGGAGCGCGCGATCGCCTGACAGCGGCCGTCTGAGTAGACAAACGTCTCATTGGACTTGGACTCTGGTGGCGCCCCACCACCCCGTGACGGGGAAAAACACGCTTGAGCCGTCTCACATCAACCTTCAGCCAAAAGGCGTGCAGGTCGCATCTACTTCAGTCTTGCGGGGGCGGTAGCTGCTGGGGCTGTGGGGAGGTGGCCATCCTTCCCCTCTCCTCCATCGCCCCTAGACGTCGGGCGAGGTCGGCCATGGAAACCGCTGCGGCGGAGGTGGCGGCTGCGGCCGCGGCGCCTTGCGCCTTAGCGATCACCACCTCCTCGCGCAGTTCGAGGGCATCGAGGCGCCTCTGCATCTCGGCGATCTGGTCCGTCAGCCGCTCGAGCGCTTTGCCGTGCTTCTCCTGTACCTCGAACGCCCGGTCGACGCGCTGCGCGATCTTCCAAAGGCCAGGAATGGGGTTGAAGGCCAAGAAGGCGTCAGCCGGCCAGCTTCCGGAGCACCCGATCGGCCGTGGCCTCGGCTTCGTCCAGGCGACCGTCCCAGCTGCGGACCATGCGATCTAGGCTGGCCTGCGTGCGCTGGAGAGCGGCGGTGCCAGAGACGCCCTCCTTTACCGTCGTTCGCGGAGACTGATGTTTAGCTACGATGAAGCGCCCCGAGCTAGCCTCTCGCCCGGCTTGAACCGTCCTCGTTTCGGAACCCTTGCCGGTCGGCTTCGTGGCCATTCGTGCCTCCTGGTGACCCAAATGTAGGATGAGGCGGTGGCGAATGAACAGGCGCGACTGTGGAGTCCTGCCCTTGGAGGAACGCATGAGCGACCGGGAAGAGATAATCCGCAGCGTGCAGGAGGGCTTGGACGCCATCGTCTACTGGAAGGAGGCGCCCGACGACCGGCTAGCCGCCCTACACGCGGTCATGGTGGCCGCCCGCCTGATCATCCGCACGCGCGAGCCGATCGAGGCGATCCAGGCCATGTTGGTGGAAAGGCTGGAGGGCTTTTCCAAGGCTTGACGCTTGGCGCGGCTGCTTGCGGCGTAGCGCAAGGTCGGGCGGCTGCCCTTAGCATATCTCGAAGGTGTAGGGGCCGCTGGCGCCTCGAGACGGGTTGAACGGGCTGAAAGCCGAAGCGCTCCGCCACGAGGCTGTGCCAGTCGACTGCGGAAAGTCTGGAAAGGGTCGGACGCAGCTGAAGACTGGAGTTGGTACAGATAGGCCAGCTCTTCAGGCATCCTCATCCAACGCATTGAGGTCGACCTGCTGGATAGAGAACCAGATCGGCTCAGGGCTGCGGGCCGCTGTGCGCAGGATCGGCTTGGCAGCAGCCAGCAGGTCCTCCAGCGAGCGGAACGGGTTCACCGCCTCCTCGCCGTCACTGGTCCGCATCAGCAGGGCATAGCCCATCTTGCCGGCCCGTGTTGCAGGTGCCGGAGCAGGAGCCCGTGAAGCCCCTTTGCTGCTACCTGAGCGCGGAGTGGGCTGCATGGCCGGCCGCACGGGCTGCGGCTCCGGTGTTGTCGGTGAGGGCGGGGGAGGGGCGGCTTTCGCCGCCACTGGCTTTGCTCGGGGAACAGCTGTTGCTGCCGGCTCCTCCACTGGGCTTGATGCGGGCTCGACCGGTTCCGCGAAGAGGTCCGTCGGGGCAGCTTCCACTCGACTGTGGGTGGGCTTGGCTTCGGCTGGAGCAGCTATGGGTGCGGCGCCGTTCGGCTCCGGACCGTCTTGCCGACGTAGCCTGGCCAGGATGGCGTAGATGTTGGCCGGCGTGCAGCCATAGGCCGCAGCCACCTCGGCCACCTTCTGCCCCTCCACCTCGACCCGCTGCCGAATGGCCGCATGTTCCTCCCGCGGGATCCTCGCCACCTGCCCTCTCCACCCTCAAGGCACGGGCCGCCCTGCCCAACACGCGATCGGCCCGGCCCACGCCCGCATACCGGGACGCACTCTCAAATTCAAATTTGAATCCCTGGTCGCTCACCCCGGGTGTTCTCAGGCTGGGCTGGTTCTGGGGATGGTCCGGGAGGAAACCTGGAGAGCGCCGCCCCATCTTCCCGGCATGACGCTGGTCGCCGGGACCCCCGATGGCTGAGGCCGCGCTCGCCGCCCCGACCGAGGCGCTGGCCGGCCTGGTGGAGCGGGTCACCTTCCACAATGCCGAGAACGGCTTCTGCGTGCTGCGCGTCAAGGCGCGCGGCCACAAGGACCTCGTCACCGTGGTGGGCCATGCCGCCACCATCGCCGCCGGCGAGTGGGTGCAGCTCTCCGGCAGCTGGAGCAACGACCGTACCCACTGTCAACGCCGACCGGATTCTCCTCAGAAGTGCCGAAGTAAATTTCCCCAGGTGCTGGGTGGTCAGGTGGCGTTCGGCTCTGCAGGTCGGGCCTTGGGAGGTCTGCCTCGCCGGCGCGGCGGT
>NZ_JBLLEB010000056.1:0-20467 GCF_047690175.1 Roseomonas sp. BN140053
GCACCATCCCGGACCTCTGGGCCGCCATCGCCGATGCGCTCCCGCAGTTCACGCCCGCCGAGTGCGCCAACTACTTCACCGCGTGCGGATATGAGCCGGAATGACCGGAAACTGCTCTAGCCGAGGGCAGAACCGCATGCCACGCTCCCCGCCGAGCAGATGGAGATCCGTGCCGTGAGCCTCGCGCAGCGCCTTGTTCTCGGCCTATCCCTGCTGCTGACGGTTCCGGCCATGGCGCAGACCTTGCGGATCGGCATCCAGTCCCCGCCCAGCACGCTGGACCCGCACTGGCTGCTGAACCTGTCCAACACCGGCGCGCTGCGCAACATCTACGACACGCTGGTGGCGCGCGACGAGGAGATGCGGCTGCAACCCGGCCTGGCGGAATCCTGGCGCGTGGTGGATGACACCACCTGGGAGTTCAAGCTGCGCCCCGGCGTGCGCTTCCACGACGGCGCGCCGCTGACCTCGGCCGACGTCGCGGCCTCCTTTCAGCGCGTGCCCAACGTGCCCGGCAACCCCAACCCCTACACGATCTACCTCGCGGGCGTGACGGGGGTCGAGGTGGTGGACGACCTCACCTTCCGCATCCGCACTGCGGGGCCGTCGCCGATCCTGCCCACCAACCTGACGCAGATCTTCATCGTGCCGCGCTCGGTGGCCGGCAAGGGCAACCCGGAATTCAATTCCGGCGAGGCCGCGATCGGCACCGGCCCCTTTCGCGTCGGCAGCTGGTCCACCAACGCGCCGCTGGTGATGCGCCGCAACGAGAACTGGTGGGGCGGCACCGTGCCCTGGGACACCGCCAGCCTGATCCCGATCCCCGTGGACTCCGCCCGCGTCGCGGCGCTGCTGGCCGGCGACGTGGACTTCATCAACAACGTCCCCCTGCAGGACGCGCCGCGCATCCAGGCCGACAACCGCTTCTTCCTTTTCGCCGGCCCCTCCATCTACGCCGCCAACATCTACCCCGACGTCGAGCGGCCCAATCCGCCCGGCGTGGAAGCCGGCGGGCAGAACCCGATGCGCGACGTGCGGGTGCGCCGCGCCATGTCGCTGGCGCTGAACCGCGACGGCATCGCGCGGCAGATCATGGAAGGCTACGCCGACCCCACCGACCAACCCGCGCCGCCCTTCGTGTTCGGCGCCATCCCCGACCGCCCGGTACCGGCGCAGGACATCAACGCCGCCCGCGCCCTGCTGGCGGAAGCCGGCTTCCCGCAGGGCTTCGGGCTGACGCTGTTCTGCTCGCCCAGCCGCACGCCGCGCATCTGCCAAGCCGTGGCCGCCGCCTGGACGCGGATCGGCATCCGCACCGCGGTGGAGGTGGTGCCGCAGGCGACCTTCCTGACGCGGCGCAACCGGCGCGAATACGGCGTCTTCCTGACCGCCTTCGGCTCGCTGACGGGCGAGACCTCCTACATCCTCGGCTCGCAGCTGCATTCCGCCGGCACGGTGCCGGGGCTGGGGACGCTGAACTTCACCGGCCTCGGCTCGCCCGAAACCGACGCGCTGGTGCAGCGCGCCCGTGCCACGCTGGACGACACCGAGCGCCTGACGCAGCTGCGCGCCCTGATGCAGCGCGTGGTGGATGAGAGCCTGATCCTCGGCGTCGGCCTGCTGCGCTCGGTGGATGCCGGCACGGCCCGGCTGAGCTTCCGCGCCCGCGCCGACGAGGAAGTGCAGGCCGTGCGCATCCTGCCGCGCTGAACCCTTTTCGGCCGGGTGCGGCGGCCGGCGCCGCCCCTGGCATCCCCCTTGCTAGCGAAGGGGGCGCAGAAAACGGCTGCGACGCCCCGCTCCGGCACGGAGATCGGGCCGCCCCAGCCAGAACCACCGAATCACCAGCACAGGGAGACGCGAGCCATGACCCGGGATGTCATCGAAGCCCGACGCCGTTCCATCCTACGC
The DNA here is from genome assembly GCF_047690175.1 of Roseomonas sp. BN140053. Classification (NCBI taxonomy): domain Bacteria; kingdom Pseudomonadati; phylum Pseudomonadota; class Alphaproteobacteria; order Acetobacterales; family Roseomonadaceae; genus Roseomonas; species Roseomonas sp. BN140053. Next base: position 1,912 of record NZ_JBLLEB010000056.1, read on the forward strand.
CTCGGCGCCGGTGCCGCGCTCGGCGCCGCGCTGAACCTGCCGGGCGCCGCGCGCGCCCAGGCGCAAACGCCGCGCCGCGGCGGCACGCTCAGCATCGCCCTGCCCTACGATCTCGACACGCTCAACGTCTTCTCCACGGGCTTCCTGGGCGACGTGCAGTCGGTGGTCACCGAAGGGCTGATCGCCCCCGACCAGGACGCGAAATACTTCCCCGTGCTCGCCACCGAGGTGCCGACGGCGGAGAATGGCGGTATCCAGCTGTCGCCCGACGGCAAGCGGATGACCATCACCTTCAAGCTGCGCGACGGCGTGAAGTGGTCCGACGGCGCGCCCTTCACCGCCGCCGATGTGCGCTTCACCTGGATGGCCGTGAAGGACCCGTCCTTCATCGCGGAATCCAAGGAAGGCGTGGAGGACATCGACGAGATCGAGACGCCCGATCCGCTGACGGCGGTGATCCGCTTCAACACCGTCACGCCGATCTGGCCCTCGGGCTTCTTCTCGCGCGGGATCCTTCCGAAGCACGCGCTGGAAGGCAAGGACCTCAACCGCGACAGCTTCAACGAGAAGCCGTTGGGCACCGGCCCCTTCATGGTCACGGAGTTCCGCCGGTCCCGCCACGTCATCGTGGATCGCAACCCGCATTACTGGCGGCGCGACGCGGCGGGCACGCAGCTGCCCTATCTCGACCGCATGGTGTTCAACCTGACGCCGGATGCCACCAACATGGTCACCCGCCTGCGCTCGGGCGAGATCATGATGGCCTACAACATCCCCTACGGGCAGGCGGAGGCGCTCAGCGCCTCCTTCGAGATCATCAAGAACCCGATCCTGTCCTGGCAGCGGCTGGACTTCAACTTCAAGGGCCCGGAAGCCTTCCGCGACCTGAAAGTGCGACAGGCCTTCGCGCACGCGATCAACAAGGACAACATCGCCCGCGCGCTGAGCGGCTTCCCCTTCGTGGTGCACACGCCCGTGTCGCCGCAGTTCGACTACTACGACCCGGATGTGCGCCGCTACGCCTTCGACCAGGCCGCCGCGCGCCGCCTGCTGGACGAGGCGGGCTACCGCGCGGGCTCCGACGGCATCCGCGCCAAGGGCGGCGAGCGGATGAGCTACCGCATCACCGTGCAGTCCGGCAACGCGGCCGACGAGACGGCGCAGCAGGTGGTGATGGCCAACCTCAAGGCGGTGGGCGTGGAGCTGCGCCCGGACAACAAGGCCGGCGTCGCCTTCCGCGAGGCGCGCTACAAGGGGCTCTATGACCTGCTCTACAGCCGCTGGATCACCTCCGCCGACCCGGCCTACAGCAAGTTCTACGGCACCGGCGGCGCCAACAACGGCACCGGCTATTCCAACCCGGAACTGGACGATCTGCTCAACAAGGCCGAGCACAGCATCGACCGGACGGAGCTGAAGGCGCTGTTCAAGCGCATCCAGGCGATCCTGGCGGACGACGTCGTCACCATCCCCACCACCAGCAACGTGTCGCTGATCGCCAAGACCCGGAAGCTGCAGAACTTCGTGCCCAATCCCACCAACCGCACCATCTTCAACAACACCAGCGGCTGGTGGCTGTCGCCCTGAGGATGCGGCCGCGCCCGCTGCCCGGGGGAGGCGCCGCCTCCCCCGATGCCCCCTCCGCCGGGGACCTCGTAGGTCCCCGGACCCCGCCGGGAGTTGGTGCTGCCTGGGCCGGTCAGCCCCAGGATGGCACCCACATCCGCGTGGGCAAGTCGGGCGCCAGGAGCGGCAGCGCGACGGCACCGACAGCCCTGAGAATCATGCGCCCTACAGCACGCGCGAGGCCCGATCACGCCGGCGGTCCTCGATCTCCGGCGCACCCCACGTCGCAGCCACGCCCCGTGACCGGAAGGTCCAGGAAACTCAGTTTCCTGGCGGATAGGGGGTACGGGGGAAAGGCAGCGCCTTTCCTCCGGGCCGGGCGCGCAACATGACCGGCGACTTCCTGCTCCGCCGCCTGCTGGCGACGCTGCCGCTGCTGCTGGGCATCTCCGTGCTGCTCTACGGCATCCTGCACCTGTCGCCGGGCGGGCCGCTCGACTTCTACGCGGACAACCCGAACATCACCCCCGCGGCGCTGGAACAGATGCGCGTGGCCTTCGGCCTGGACCGCCCGGTGTGGGAGCAATACCTGCGCTGGGTCTGGGCCTTCCTGCAGGGCAACTGGGGCATCTCCTTCCGCACCGGCGAGCCGGTGCTGGCCGTGATCGCCGAGCGCCTGCCTGCCACCCTGATGCTCAGCGGGCTGGCTTTCGTGCTGTCGCTGGCCATCGCCATTCCCGTGGGCGTGCTGGCCGCCACCCGGCGCTATTCGCGGCTGGACACGGCCGTCACGGTGCTCAGCTTCTCCGGCATCTCCGTGCCGGTGTTCTGGGTGGGGCTGATGGCGCAGCTGGTCTTCGCCATCTGGCTGCGGTGGCTGCCCGCCGGCGGCTACGAGACCATCGGCGACGGCTCCTTCGCCGACCGCTTGGCGCACCTGGCGATGCCCGTGGCCATCCTCAGCTTCGCCACGGTGGCAGGCTGGAGCCGCTACGTCCGCGCCAGCCTGATCGAGGTGATGGCGCAGGACTATATCCGCACCGCCCGTGCCAAGGGCCGCACCCGCGGCGGCGCCATCCGCTGGCACGCGCTGCGCAACGCCATGCTGCCGGTGGTCACGGTGGTGACGCTGGACTTCGTGCACGTCGTCTCCGGCGCGGTGATCACCGAAACCATCTTCTCCTGGCCCGGCATCGGCCGCCTCTTCGTGGAGGCCATGGATGGCCGCGACTACCCCGTGCTGATGGGGCTGATGATGATCAGCTCCCTAACCCTGGTGCTGGCGAACCTGGTGGCCGACCTGCTCTACGCCCTGATCGACCCGCGGATCCGCGGCGCATGAGCGGCCTCGCCCTGCCCGTGCCCGCGGTATCCGCCGCGCCGCCCGACACCCCCGCCCGCGCCTTCCGCCGCCGCCTCCGCCGCCATCGCCCCGCGATGGGCGGCGTGCTGGTGATCCTGCTGCTGGTGCTGATCACCGCGATCGGCCCCATGCTCTCCCCCTACGGCTACGACGAGCAGGACGTGGAGCTGCTGGGCCGCCCCATGCCGCCCGACCTCGCGCACTGGCTCGGCACGGACAACCTGGGGCGCGACAACCTGACGCGGCTGCTGCATGGCGGCCGTATCTCCGTGCTGGTGGGCTTCGCCGCGGCGCTGGTGGCCACCGCCATCGGCACGCTGGTGGGCGCCCTGTCCGGCTTCTTCCGCGGCTGGGTGGACACGGTGCTGATGCGCCTGACGGACGTGTTCCTGTCCATCCCGCCGCTGCCGCTGATCCTGCTGCTCTCCGGCCTGCTGCCGCCCAGCGTGCCCGTGCTGGTGCTGATCATCGGCGGCCTCAACTGGATGTCCACCGCGCGCCTCGTCCGCGGCCAGTTCCTGTCGCTGCGCGAGCGCGAATACGTGGAAGCCGCCCGCGCCCTGGGCGGCACCAGCACCCGCCTGATCTGGCGCCACATGCTGCCCAACGCGCTCGGCCCGCTGATCGTGGCCGCCACCCTCGCCGTGGGCCACGCCATCCTGGTGGAATCCGCCCTGTCCTTCCTGGGCTTCGGCGTGCAGCCCCCCACCCCCACCTGGGGCAACCTCCTCAACGGCGCCCGCCAATGGCTCGACAGCGCCCCCTGGCTCGCCATCCCGCCAGGCATCCTGCTCTTCGCCACCCTGCTGGCCGTGAACTTCATCGGCGACGGCCTGCGCGACGCCCTCGACGCCCGGGGATGACGCTGGGGTGCGGGCCGTCGTGGCTGTGGTCTGTGGCGCGGGGGACGCTCCGGTTTGCTAACCTGGGCCAGAGGGGCTCTGCCCCTCTGGACACCCCGCGAGGAGCTTAGGCTCCTCGACCTCATGAGCGCTCCGCGAAGAAGGGCTCTGGGGTACCGTTCACCTGTGGCGAAACGTCAGTCGTAAGCCCTTCCTCGCGGAGCGCTAAACGTGGGGTCCGGGGAGTTTAAACTCCCCGGCTCGGGACAAAGACTTTGCCATGAGGTCCAGGGGCAGCGCCCCTGGCCAACGTCAGCAAAACCAGGCGCAACCCCGCCGCACAGACCACAGCCACGACGGCCCGCACCCGCGTCACCCCAGGTCGTCGCGGATGCAGGCCTTGCTGTGGTCGGGCGCGACGGGGCGCAGGTCCGGCACGACCGCGGCGCAGTCGGGCAGGGCGAAGGGGCAGCGGGTGCGGAACACGCAGCCGGAGGGCGGGTTGAGCGGGCTGGGCACTTCGCCGCGCAGCAGGATGCGCTCGCCGCGGGCAGCGGGGTCGACGACCGGGGCGGCGGAGAGCAGCGCGCGGGTATAGGGATGGCGCGGGTCACGGAAGATCTGCCGCCGCGTCGCCACTTCCATGACGCGGCCGAGATACATCACCACCACGCGGTCGGCGATGTGCTCCACCACGGCCAAGTCGTGCGAGATGAACAGCATGGTCAGCGACAGCTGTTCCTGCAGGTCCTGCAGCAGGTTCACCACCTGCGCCTGGATGGACACGTCCAGCGCCGCCACCGGCTCGTCCGCCACGATGAAGTCGGGACCGGCGGCCAGCGCCCGGGCGATGCCGATGCGCTGCCGCTGGCCGCCGGAGAACTCGTGCGGGTAGCGGTTCGCGGCCTCCGCCGGCAGGCCCACCTGCCACAGCAGCTGGATCACCCGTTCCGCCCGCGCGGCGCCCGCCGCCAGCCCGTGGATCTCCAGCGCCTCGCCCACCGTGGCGCCGACGCTCATGCGCGGGTTCAGGCTGGCATAGGGGTCCTGGAAGATAATCTGCATGCGCCGCCGCAGCGCGCGCAGGGCGCCGTCCGGCAGCTCGTCCAGCGCCAGCCCGTCGAAGCGGATCGTGCCGCCGCTGGGTTCCAGCAGGCGCAGCAGCAGCCGGCCCACGGTGGTCTTGCCCGAGCCGGATTCACCCACCAGCCCCAGCACCTCGCCGCGGCGGACGTCGAAGCTCACCTGCTCCACCGCGCGCACGGCGCCGACCTGGCGGCCCAGCAAGCCGCGGTGGACGGGGAAGTGCTTGGTCAGGCCGCGCACCTCCACCAGCGGGGCGGCGCCCTCTCCCGGCGCAACCGTGGCGGCACCCGGCGACACCAGGGCGGCAGATGCATCCTGCGGCATCACGCGCAGACCTCCTGCCACCGGATGCAACGCGTGCGGTGCCCGGGTTCGGCCTCGGCCAGCGGCGGCAGGGCGGCGTCGCAGGCATCCACCCGATGCTCGCAGCGCGGGGCGAAGGGGCAGCCGGGTGGCGGCCGCAGCGGGCTGGGCACGCTGCCGGGAATGGAGAGCAGCCGCCGCGGCCGTCCCGTCGCATCCTCCTCCGCCCCCAGCCGCGGCAGGGAGCGCAGCAGCCCCACCGTGTAGGGATGCCGCGGCGCGCGGAACACGGCGGCCGCATCGCATTCCTCCACCACCGTGCCGCCATACATCACGGCGACGCGGGACGCCATTTCCGCCACCACGCCGAGGTTGTGGGTGATGAACAGGATGCTCATCCCCTCCTCGGCCTGCAGGCGGCGCATCAGCGCCAGCACCTGCGCCTGCACGGTGACGTCCAGCGCGGTGGTGGGCTCGTCCGCGATCAGCAGCGCCGGCGCGCAGGCCAGCGCCATGGCGATCATCACCCGCTGCCGCATCCCGCCCGAGAGCTGGTGCGGATAGCTGTTCATCCGCCGCGCCGGGTCGGGGATCTCCACCCGTTCCAGCAGCGCGCGGACGCGGCGGCGGGCCTCGGCGCGGGACACGTCCTCGTGCAGCAGGATCGCCTCGGCGATCTGGTCGCCGATGCGGTGCGCCGGGTTCAGGCTGGTCATCGGCTCCTGGAAGATCATCGCCAGGTCGCGGCCGCGCAGCCGGCACATCGATGCCTCGTCCAGCGTGGCGAGGTCGCGCACCGCGCCATCCTTGCAGCGCAGCCGGATGCTGCCGGCGGCGATGAAGCCCGCGGGCTCCGTCAGCAGCCGCAGGATGGACAGGCTGGTGACGGACTTGCCCGAGCCGCTCTCGCCCACGATGGCCAGGGTCTGGCCGCGCTCCACCCGAAAGCTGGCGTCGCGCACCGCCGACACCACGCCCAGTTCGGTGCGGAAGCAGGTGCGCAGCCCGTCCACTGCCAGCAGCGGCGCGGCACCCTCCGCCCCGGTCCGCCCGGCCCCGGCGGCGAGCCCCGACGCGGCCACCGGCGAGGCGGCGTCGGGCGCGGCCGGCCACGTGCCTGCCATCCCCTCCCCCGTCGCCGCCGTCCCGTTCACGCCACGTCCCGCGCCACGTCGTCCAGCACGGCGCCGATCGTGGCGTGGCCGCGCGCCATCACCGCGTCGTGGTAATCCCGCACGGAGCCATTCCACCGGCGGCGCCCGTCGCGGATCGCCTCCGTGCCCAGCCAGTACATCAGCCGGGTGCCGGGAAAGATCGAGTTGCGCGTGCTCTCGCCCCAGATGCGGCCCGCCGGGAAGCCGCCCTCCCCGGCATAGAAGCGGCGCATCTCCTCCAGCGTCCAGCGTCCGGTGTGCAGGCGGATATCGGCCAGCAGGCAGGCGATGTTGCGCCGCTCGATCTCGCGCAACTGCAGCTCGCGCTCCACGGGGGATTCGAGGAAGCCCCGCATCTCCGCGGTCAGTGCCTGGGCGTAGCAGGCCCAGCCCTCGCCGGAGGTCCCGGCGGACAGGAAGCCCACCCCGCGGGGGCAGCCGGCCTCGGCCAGCCGCGCCAGGCGTGACGGCGACACGCGGGCGCGGGCATTGTGCGTGTGGTGGCCGATGCTGGCGTGGTGGATGGCGTGGGTCTGCTTGATGCCGCTCAGCGGCTGCCCCGCCCCGGTCACCCAGTAGATGCTGCCCGTCCCCGGATGCGCCGCCGGCGGCGAGCGGTAGGCCAGGAAGTAGGTGTCGGCGAAGACCTCCGCCGCCCAGTCCGGCATCGGGCGGAACTCCAGCCCGTACTCCGTCGCCGGGGTCAGCAGCCCGGACGCCGCCTCCATCCCCCGCTCGTGCCAGCGGCGATAGGTGTCGGCCAGCGCCGCCGCCGGCACGCGGCTGGCCTCGTCGAAGCGCGCCAGCTGCTCCGCCCAGGAATGCTCCGGGTCCAGCTTCGCCGCTTCCCGCGCCAGTTCCTCGTCCAGCCGCGCGAAGCGCTCGGCGGCGCGCGCCTCCACCGACTCCAGCGGCTCCGATATCTGGTGCACCTCGCGCAGGATGAAGCGTAGGTAGTCGCCCCCCGAACGCGGGTCGGCGTCGGGCAACCCGTCCAGCGCCGCCTCGAACTCCGCCAGCGCCGCAGCGGCCGCCTCGGCCAGCGGCGCCATGCCGTCGCGCCACAGCGGGTGCCGGCGCAGCCCGCCGCCGAGGAAGCGCAGCGTCGCCCGCGCCTCGCGCCGCGCCCGCTCCACCCAATCGGCGCAAACGGCGGCGCCGCGCAGATGCGCGCGCCCTTCCTCCAGGAAGCGCGGGATGCCGGCCAGCCGCGCTTCCAGCAGCTCGCTCGACGGCGCCGCGGCCGAGGGCAGCAGCAGGCTCACCAGCGCGAACACCGCCTCGCTGGTGTACCAGCAGGGGTCGCGGAAGCGCGGCCGCTCCGCCAGTTCGCGCGCGGCGTGGCGCAGGTGGGAATCGGCGATACCGTGGTCCAGCGCCGCGCCGCCGCCCGCGGGCTTCTCCAGCGCGTCCAGCTCCGCGCGCAGCGCCGCCAGCCCCGCCGCCTCGCGCGCGGGCGCCTCCGCGTCGGCCGGCGGCAGCCGGTGGTCGTGGCCGGTGATGCCCATGAAGCTGGCATCCACCGGCCGAAAGGCGAAGTGATGCTGGAGGAACTCGTCCACGAAGCGGTCGGTGGCGGTCACGACGGCATCTCCGACAGGTCCACCCAGCGGCGCTCACGGTGCGACAGCACCACGGCATCCACCATCTGCTGGCTCATGGCGCCGTCCAGGAAGGTGTTCTCGGCCGGCCCCTCGTCCAGGATCTCGTCCGTCCAGTCGCGCGCGAGCTGCCGGTAGTACAGCTCCCGCCACGGCGTGCGCACGTCGGTGCCGGGCGGGTAGCGGTCGGCGCTCAGTTCCACCGGGCGGAACTCCACCTCCCCCGCGCGCGCCAGGTGCAGCGTCTCGGCCACGCCGAACTCCGTCACCAGCCGCGCCACCACCGCCACCTTGGACCCGTAGATGCGGATCTCGATGCCGGGATAATTGCCGATGGCGATAAAGGAGGTCTGGATCACCCCCTGCGCGCCGGACCGGAAGTCCACCGCCGCCACCGTGCCGTCGTCGATCGGCACGCGGCGCAGCCCTTCCTTGCCGCGCACCATCCGCTCCGGCACGAAGTTGCGCATCAGCGCCGATACCGCTCGGAAATCCCCGGCCAGCCAGCGCAGGAGGTCCACGAGGTGCGAGCCGTAGCCCACGATGGAAGCCGGCACGAGCGGCCCGTCCGGATCTTCCGTGTCGTACTGCCGCAGCGGGAAATTCGGGTCCAGGAACTGCGAGTTCTGCTGGAAGCCGTGGACGTGGAAGATCTCGCCGATCGTGCCGTCCTCGATCCAGCGCTTCACCTGCTTCAGCGCCGCGGAATAGCGGAAGGTGAAGCCCACCTTGGTGCGCAGGCCCTTTTCCGCCGCCAGGCGCGCCAGCCCGAAGGCGTCCGCCGCACTCAGCGCCAGCGGCTTCTCGCACAGCACGTGCCGCCCGGCCGCCAGCGCCGCCCCGGCCAGTTCGCGGTGCGTGCCGGTGGGGGTGCAGACATCCACCATCTCCACCTCGGGGTCGGCCAGCATCTCGCGCGCGTCCGCGTACACCCGCTCGAAGCCGAAGCGCTCCGCCAGGGCACGGGCGCGTTCCGGCACCACGTCGCAGATTGCGACGCGGCGGCAGCGCTCATAGGCCGCGAAGCCCGGCAGGTGCGCGTGCTCCGCCCAGGCATGGGCGCCCAGCACGCCCACGCCCAGCCGCCGGGTGGCGCTCACGGCAGCGCCCGGCCGATGGAGGCGACGTAGGCTTCCAGCTCGTCGTAATTGTGGAAGCCGAGCTGGCGCTTGCCCTCCTCGATCTCCACGATCATCTCCATCAGCTTCTGCGTCAGCCGCGTGTCGGCGCCCGCCGCCTTGCCATAGGCGATCAGCTTGCTCTTGTGCGCTTCCGTCTCGGACTTGCGCTTGCGGTACACGATGTCCCACCACATGCCCGAGCCCTTCTTGCGGAACTGGTGCTTGTTGGGGTCCTGGTCCTTCTTCAGCAGCCAGATCGCGTGCTTGATGTTGTCGATCAGCTTCTGCGTGTCGGCCGCGGTCCTGGGGCGGTAGTTGTCGGGGTCGAAGAAGTCGAAGGCTTCCAGCTGGATGCCGTTGGCATCCGCGATCTCCACCCCTTCGCGCACCACGGCACCGGCGATTCGGGCGTAGCGCTCCACGCCCAGCGTCTCGTGGATGCGGGCATCCACCAGGGCGGAGAACACCACCTGGTTGCTGTAGACCTCCTTGGACCAGATCTGCGCCCAGATATCCTGGCTCACCTGCACGCCGGTCAGGCTTTCCAGCATCGCCGTCAGTTCGCGCAGCCGCGGCGTGTCGGCGCCGTCCAGCTCGCCCAGCTGGATCTTGCCCTCATGGACGAATTCTAGGTGGCCGGGGTCCACCAGCGCGCCGCCGTAGTTCGGGATGCCGCCGACGATGCGCTCCCGCCCGCCGGCGCCGGCGGCGCGCAGCTCCTCCTCGATCACCGGGATGTTCAACCCGTTCAGGTAGTGCACCAGGAAGCCGTCCGGCCCGAGATGCGGGATGGCCAGCCGCGCCGCCGCCGCCACGTCCTGCGACTTGGTGGCGATCAGCACCGCTTCCAGCGGCCCGCGCTCGGCCAGCCGGTCGGGCGTCAGGGCGCGCACGGGAATCCGCATGTCGCCGCGCACGCCGTCGATGCGCATGCCGTCGCGGTTCATCGCCTCCACGTGCTCGACCCAGCGGTCCACCAGCACCACGTCGTGCCCGGCCCGCGCCATGTGGGAGCCGGCCAGCCCGCCGATCGCGCCCGCGCCGATGATCGTCACTTTCAAGGAACACGCCCTCCGGATGGCTTCGCGCGGCAGGCCCAGGGCCCGGCACTCCGCGGCGAGAAGCACCGCCGGATCGGGCGGGGGCGCACCACGGCACGCGGCGGCCGCACCCAGCGCGCGGCCAAGCGCAGCCTTGCCCAGCCGCGCGCCGCTGGCAACGCGCGCGGCGCGGCGGGGACGCGGTTTTCAGCCCGTGACAGAGAACCCGCTGCCGCCTTCGCGCGCAGCCTGCGCGGGGCGCGGGCTGCGCCGGGAGGGGCAGAAGGAATTCTCCCCCTCCCAGACCCTCCCCCTCATCTTTTTTCGGGGTGCTGCCGCGGGCGGGGCTGCGACGCGGCTCGCGCCGGAGGGCCATGCCCTCCGGCGATGGTGGCGTCAGCCTGCGCTGACCCGCTGAATCCTTCTCAGCCCCAGAGCGGCGCCGCCTCCTCCACCCCGCCCGCGGCAGCCTCTCGAAAAAAGATGAGGGTGGGTCCGGGAGGGAGAATTCCTTCTCCCCCCGGGGCCATCGAGCGCCTCACCCCTCCAGCGCCAGCGCCGCCGCGCGCTCGCCGATCATCAGCGCCGCGGCGTTGGTGTTGGCGTTCATCAGCGCCGGGATCACGGAAGCATCGGCCACCCGCAGCCCTTCCACCCCGCGCACCCGCAGTTGCAGGTCCACCACCGATTCCGCATCCGCCCCCATGCGGCAGGTCCCCACGGGATGAAAGGCCGTGCCCGCCCGCGTGCGGGCCGAGGCGCGGAGCGCGGCACGGTCGGCGATGTCGGGCGAGGGGTCGATCTCGCGGCTGATCACCCGCGCCAGGCTGGGCCGCCGCGCCAGCGCGCGCATGCGCTCCACGCCCAGCACCAGCACGTCCAGGTCGCGCGGATTGCTGAAGTAGCGCGGCGCGATGGCGGGCGGCACCGTCGGGTCGGCGCTGCGCAGCCGCACCGTGCCGCGGCTGTAGGGGCTGCCCTGGTTGACGCCCAGCGAGAAGCCGTGCTCGCGCGGCAGCCGCGCCAGCACGCTGCCGCCGACGCGGCCGATCAGCCCGACGCCCAGCTGCACCTGCACGTCCGGCGCGTCCAGCGACGGGTCGGTGCGAAAGAAGCCGCCGGTCGGCACGATGCTCTGGCTCAGCACGCCGCGCCGCCGCAGCAGGTATTCCGCGCCGGCGCGCAGCGCGCCGGCGGGGCGGACGTATTTGTAGGCCGTGATCGGCTCCGACACCGCGAACTGCATGCGGTAGGATACGTGGTTCTGCAGGTTCTCGCCCACCGCCGGCAGGTCCACCCGCACGGGGATGCCCATGGCGTCCAGGTGGTCGGCCGGGCCGATGCCCGACAGCATCAGCAGCTGCGGCGAGTTCACCGCGCCGCCGCACAGCAACACCTCGCGCTCGGCGCGCACCGTCACGCGCCGGCCCTCGCGGATCAGTTCGGCGCCCACCACGCGCGAACCCTCGATGATCAGCCGCGCCGCCAGGCTGTGCAGCCACACCCGCAGGTTCGGCCGCCCCCGCACGGGGTTGAGGTAGGCGCTGGCGCTGCTGCTGCGCCGCCCGCGCCCCACCGTGGTGTCGTAGTGGCCGAAGCCCTCCGGCGCGGGGGTGTTGAGGTCGTCCAGCACGGGAAATCCCTCCTCCGCCGCGGCGTTGAGGAAGCGTTGGCAGATCGCCAGGTCCGGCCGCCCGCGGCTGACCTGCACCGGCCCGTCACCGCCGTGCAGCGGCCCGGCGCCGCGCTCGTTGCGCTCGGCGCGGCGGAAGAAGGGCAGCAGGTCGTCGTAGCCCCAGCCCGCGCAGCCCAGTTGCACCCAGCGGTCGTAGTCCAGCGGATGGCCGCGGGCGTAGATCATGCCGTTGATGGCGCTGGACCCGCCCAGCACCTTGCCCTGCGCCCAGAACAGTTGCCGGTTGTCCAGCGCCGCTTCCGGCTCGGTCACGAAGCCCCAGTTGAACTTCGGCGTGGTGGAGTTGCGGATGCTGGCGCCGGGCACGTGCAGCAGCAGGTCGCGGTCGGAGCGCCCGGCCTCCGCCACGATCACCCGCGTGTCGGGATCGGCGGACAGGCGGTTGGCCAGCACGCAGCCCGCCGTGCCCGCCCCGATGATCAGGACGTCGCAAACCTCTGGCGCCATGCACCACCCCGCTGCCCGTTCCGCGACCTGCGGGAAACCATAGGCCGGCGGGGTCGCGGGGCAACCGCGCCGGCCGCATTCCCCGGCGACCAAGGGCGGCCGGTCCTTGCCACATGCTGACAGGCGCAGGCTTTCCCGCGTCCCCGGGCCGCGCCGCGGCGGCCGGCACCCGCATCCCGCAACCGCCCGCGACCGGGTTTGCGCCACCCCGCGCCGCCACCGCATGATCGGTTCGCAGCGACTTCGGACGGCCCCTCGTGCATCTCGACCCACCGGTGGCCGGCCTCGCCCGGCCGCGCCCCGCAACCGTCCCCGCCCCGCGGCGGCCACGGCGCGGCGGGCCCCGCGCGTGAACGGCCCCTTCGCGCCGCCGCTCCTCGCCCTGGTGGCGCTGGGCGGCGCGGCCGGTTCCGTGGCGCGCTACGTCACCGGGATCTGGGCACTGCGGCTGCTGGGGGCGGGGTTTCCCTGGGGCACGCTGGCGGTGAACATCCTGGGCAGTGCCGCCATCGGCCTGGCCGGTGGGCTGATCGCCGCCGGCGCGCCGGTGCCGGACGGGATGCGCCTGCTGCTGGTCACCGGCTTCCTGGGCGGCTTCACCACCTTTTCCGCCTTCGCGCTGGACACCGGCGCGCTGCTGGAGCGTTCGCCCGCCCTGGCCGCGGGCTACCTCGCCCTGACGCTCGCGGGCGGCCTCGGCGCCTTCGCCCTGTGCTTCGCGCTGGCCCGCCGCCTGGGCTGAGCGACCCTCCGGGGCCGCGAGCCGGCCGGCAGACGGTGCCCCCGCCCAGGACCGGGGAAGGGCCGCCGTGGCCTCAGGCCGGCCCGGGCTGCGGCGCCGCGGCGTTGCGCCGCCGCATCGCCCGCCGCACCTCGCGCAGCGCTTCCGCATCCAGCCCCAGCGCCACCGCCACCTCTCCCTCGCTCACCAGCGCCGCCGGCCGCAGCACCAGCGCGCCGCCGCTGACATCCACCCGGAAATGCGAGGGCCAGCCCAGCGCTTCCAGCGCCGCCCGCGGCAGGGTCAGCTGGTTCTTGGCCGTGACCTTGGCGAGCATCCGGCGGGAAAGGAACATCGGGCGACCTCCGAGTGGGGACGCCAGCGTAAGGTAAATAATCCTAAGATACCAGCGGAAACTCGCGCCCGCCGCGCCCCCGCGCTACACCCGCCCGCATCATGACCGCCACCACCACCCGCACCGTTTCCGCCGAGGAGGCCGATCTCCGCCTCGACCGCTGGTTCCGCCGCCACCATCCCGCTCTGACCCAGGGGGCGCTGCAGAAGATGCTGCGCACCGGCCAGATCCGCCTCGACGGCAAGAAGGCGGAAGCCAACACCCGCCTCTCCCCCGGGCAGGAAATCCGCGTGCCGCCGATGCCCGACGCCCCGGCGCCGCGGGCGGAGAAGCCGGTGTCGGACCGCGACGCGGCCATGCTGGAACGGCTGGTGATCCATCGCGACGACGCGGTGATCGCGCTGGACAAGCCGCACGGGCTGGCGGTGCAGGGCGGCCCGGGCATCGCCCGCAACCTCGACGCCATGCTGGACGCGCTGCGCTTCGGCAGCGACGAACGCCCGCGCCTCGTGCACCGGCTGGACCGCGACACCTCGGGCGTGCTGCTGCTGGCGCGCACCGCGACGGCCGCCTCCAAGCTGGCGGCGGCGTTTCGCGGCCGCGACGCGGAAAAGACCTACTGGGCCGTGGTGGTGGGCAACCCGACGCCGCTGGCCGGCCACATCGACCAGCCGCTGGCCAAGCAGGCCGGCCCGCACGGCGAACGCGTCGCCCCCGCCGAGGACGGCGAGGGCACCCGCGCCTACACGGACTTCCGCACCCTCGACAGCGCCCGCGGCCACGCCGCCTGGCTGGAACTGACGCCGCACACCGGCCGCACCCACCAGCTGCGCGTGCACTGCGCCTCGGCGCTGAAGTGCCCGATCGTCGGCGACGGCAAGTACGGCGGCTCGGCCGCCCACCTGGAGGACCTGCCCAACCTCCTGCACCTGCATGCCCGCGCCATCGCCGTGCCGCACCCCGACGGCGGCCGGCTGGAAGTTTCCGCCCCGCTGCCGCCGCACATGGACGAGACCTTCGCCTTCCTGGGCTTCGACCGCCCCAAGACCCCCAAGCCGCGCCGGGTGCGCTGAGCGTGCCGCCGCACCGGCGCCCCGCAGTGCCGCCCTGCCCCGCCGCCGGCCGCCGGGCGGGCTGAACGCCGTGCGCAGGCGCTGGTGGATCGCGGCCGCGGCGGTGCTCGCCGTGCCGGTGGCGGCCCTGGCCACTGCCGCCGTGCTGCTGGACGGCGACGCCCTGCGCGCCCGGGTCGAGGCGGCGGTGAGCGCCCGCACCGGCCGCGCCTTCACCCTGTCCGGCCCGGTGGAGCTGAAATGGTGGTCCCTGGCCCCCACCGTGGTGCTGCCGGGGCCGCGCCTGACCAATCTGCCCGGCGGCTCGCGGCCGGAAATGGTGTCGGCCCGGCGGGTGGAAGCCGGCATCGCCCTGCTGCCGCTGTTGTCGCGGCGGGTGGAGATCCGCGGGGTCACCGTGCAGGGCCTGGACCTGCTGCTGGAAACCGACGCCGCCGGTCAGCCCAACTGGAACTTTGCCCCGCCGCCGCGCGGCCCCGCCCCGGCCCCCGCCGCCCCCACGCCTCCGCGCGAGCCCTTCGCCCTCGACATCCGCGCCGTGACCGTCACGGACAGCCAGGTCACCTGGCGTGACGGCCGCAGCGGCCGGGCGGAAAGCCTGGGCGTGTCCCGCCTCGCCCTGTCCGCCACGGCGGAAGGCGCGCCCCTGCGGGCGGAGGGCGCGCTGGCCCTGCGCGGCGTTTCCCTGGCGCTGCAGGCCGAGGGCGGGCCGCTGTCCGGGCTGCTGGCCCCTGGCCCCGGCACGCCCTGGCCGTTGCGCGCCACCCTGGCCGCGGAGGGCCTGCAGGCCGAGCTGTCCGGCACCCTGGCCGGTGCCGCCTGGCAGGGCCGCGGGCGGGTCACGGCCGACCGCGCCGACCGCCTCGCGCCTTTCCTGCCCGGCGTCGCCCTGCCGGCGGCCGAGGCGCTGTCGTTGGACGCCGCCCTGTCCCCCGCCGGCCCCGCCGAACTGCGCCTCGCGGTCGGGCGGCTGGACGGCGGCGCGCTGCGGCCGGGGCTGCTGCTCGGCCCGCTGGAGGTCGCGGCGGCCAACCTGGACGCCCCCGTCTCGGCCCGCGGTGAAGCGCAGCTGAACGGCGCCCCCCTGTCCTGGACCGCCGAGCTGCCGCCGGTCGCGGCGCTGCGCGCCCCCGGCACCGCCCCCTGGCCGCTGCGCGCCAGCCTGTCCGCCGAGGGCCTCGCCATTGGGCTG
The DNA here is from genome assembly GCF_047690175.1 of Roseomonas sp. BN140053. Lineage (NCBI taxonomy): Bacteria > Pseudomonadati > Pseudomonadota > Alphaproteobacteria > Acetobacterales > Roseomonadaceae > Roseomonas > Roseomonas sp. BN140053. The sequence goes on from NZ_JBLLEB010000056.1 coordinate 17,472, forward strand.
GACGGCACGCTGGCCGGCCCGCGGATCGAGGGCGCCGCCCTCGCCGTCACCCTGCGCGTGGCCGATCTCGGTGTGGTCGGCGCCCGGTTCGGGCAGCCGCTGCCGGGGTTGCGCGACCTGGACGTCCGGGCGCGGCTGGCCGGCCTGCCCGGCGGCGGCCTCGCGGCCGAGGAGCTGGTCTTCACCGCGGCCCAGGCGGAAGGGCGCGGCACCGGGCGCTTCACCCCCGGCGCCCCGGCGACGCTGGAAGCCGGGCTGGACCTCGCCCGCCTGGACCTCGACGCCATCCCGCCGCCCCGCGCCGCGGCGGCCCCGGCCACCGCGCCCGCCGCCACCGCACCGGCCCCTGCACCCGCCCCCGCGCCCGACACGCCCCCCGCCGCGACCGCTGCCCCGCCACCCCCGGCCGCCGCCCCGCGCCCCGCCGTCCGCCGGGTGATCCCGGACCTGCCGGTCGACCTCGCGGCGCTGCGCCGGGTGAACGGGGCGGTGCAGCTGCGCCTGGGCACCCTGCGCGCGCAGGGGCTGGACTGGCGCGACGGCGCGGCGACGCTGCTCCTGCGCGACGGGCAGCTCAAGCTCGACCCCGCCGTGGTCGCCGGCCCCGGCGGCCGGCTGTTCCTGGCCGCCACGGCGGACGCCACCGCCGAACCGCCGGCCCTATGGCTGCGTGTGCAGGCGGAACCGGGGGGCCTGGAACTGGCGCCGCTGCTGGCTGCGCTGGGCGCCCCCGGCGGCGTGTCCGGCCGGCTGGAACTGGAAGCCGAGCTGGGCGGCCGCGGCACCGGCACCCGCGCCCTGGCCGCCACCGCTACCGGCTTCCTGGCCGCCGCGGCGGTGGACGGGCGGCTGGACAACCGCGTGCTGGCCGCCGTGGCGGGCGGAGTGCGGCAGTTCCTGCCGTCCGGCGCCGGCAACGGCAGCACGCCGCTGCGCTGCCTCGCTCTGCGGTTCCAGCTGAACGCCGGTGTGGCGGGGGCGCAGGCGCTGCTGCTGCAGACCAGCCTGGCCGACGTGGTAGGCGCCGGCACCGTGGACCTGCGCGACGAGCGCCTGGACCTGCGGCTGCTGCCGCGCCTGCGCGCAGGGCAGCTGGGGATCAGCCTCCCCGTGCTGCTCGGCGGCACCCTGGCCGCGCCGCGGACGCGCACCGACGGCGCCGCCGCTTCCGCCACCAACCTGCTCAACGGGCTGGCCGAGGGCGACCCCGGCGAGGCGGTGGCGGCGCTGGGCGGCGTCGTGGCCGGGGGCGAGCCGGATTGCGAAGCCCAGCTGCGCGTCGCCCGCGGCGGCCGCGAGGGCCCCCTGCCCGCCGCCGCGCCGGCCACCCGCGCGCCCGTGGGCGACCTGCTGCGCGGCCTGTTCGGGCGCTGACCCGGCCGCGCCGCACCCGTTCCCCGACCGTCAGGCACCCACCGTCCACGGCCGCACCGCAGGAGCCCTCGCGCCGCTTCCCCGCAGTTGGCCGCCCAGCCGCCCGTCAGGAACTCCCGCACGGTACGGTGCGGCCGTCCCCCGGCCGCGGCCCAGCAACCCTCGCGCCGCTTCCCCACGGTCGTCCCTGTCCATCCGGCAGGCCCCCCCCCCGCGCGGTGCGGCGCCCGGCATCGTCGCGCCACCCCTGCCCGGATCACCCCCGGGCTCCCTATATGCGGCCGCATGAAGCGCTTCTGGGATGATGCCGCCGCCGTCGAGGCTGGGACCGGTTTCACGATCGCACTGGATGGCAAGCCGTTGCGCCTGCCCGGGGTGGGCCCGGTGCACCTGCCCACCCGCCCCCTGGCCGAGGCCGTGGCGGGCGAATGGCGCGGCGCCGGCGGCAGCAAGGGTGGCGAGATGAGCCTGGAGGAGGTGCCTCTGACGCGCCTCGTCGCCACCGGGCTGCACCGCATCGCCCCCGACCCCGCCCCCTCCGTGGACGCCATCGCCCGCTATGGCGAGAGCGACCTGCTCTGCTACCGCGCCGAGGACCGCCAGCTCGCGGCCGAGCAGGCGGCGGAATGGCAGCCCCTGCTGGACTGGTGCGCCGAACGCCACGGCGCCGCGCTGCGCGTCACCAGCGGGCTGATGCCGGTGCCGCAGGACCCCGCCGCGCTGGCCGCCCTGCACCGCGCCGTGGCCGCGCACACCCCGCTGGAACTCTCGGCCCTGGGGGTGGCGGTGCCGGCCACCGGCAGCCTCGTGCTGGGCCTGGCCCTGTCGGCGCGGCGGATCGACGCGGTGGCGGCCATGCGCCTGGCCACCCTGGACGAAACCCACCAGGAAGCCTTCTGGGGCGAGGACGCCGAGGCCCTGGCCCGGCGCGAAGGCATCGCCGCCGACCTGCAGCTCGCCGCCCGTCTCTTCGACCTCGCGAGGGCCGCGTGAAGGCTCGGCTGGTTCGCGTCCGCGGCCGCGTCCAGGGCGTGGGCTACCGCGACTGGCTGCTGGAACAGGCCGCGGCGAACGGCCTATCGGGCTGGGTGCGCAACCGCGCCGACGGTTCGGTGGAAGCCCTGCTCTGCGGCGAGGAAGCCGCGGTGCGCGACGTGCTCTCCGCCTGCCGCCGTGGCCCCGCCCCCGCCCGCGTGGACACGCTGGAAGAAAGCTTCGCCGAAGCCCCCCCCGAACCCGGCTTCACCCGCCGCCCCACCCTCTGACCACGTCGCCCTTGGCTGGGCGCTGATGACCGGTCCCTCGCTGGGTGCCCGGGCCGGTGGCGGCAGTTGGTCTGGGGTGTTCGGACGTTGGCCAGGGGCGCTGCCCCTGGACCCCAGGGCAAAGGCGAAGCCTTTGTCCCGAGCCGGGGAGTTACGAACTCCCCGGACCCCGCGTTGAGTGCCTCCGGCGGGGGCGGGATGGCCGACGTCGTCCGAGTGGACTGCCCTGTCCGAGCCCGCCCCCGCCGGAGGCACTCATGAGGTCGAGGAGCCTAGGGTGTGTGACTGAAGTGAGTGATGGGCTGGGTGTGATGGGGGTTTTCTGGCCGTGCCACTCTGAAAGTGTTCGACGCTTTC
>NZ_JBLLEB010000057.1:0-20361 GCF_047690175.1 Roseomonas sp. BN140053
TATCAGCCGGTGGGCCGCCTGCTCTGCCGCCCGCCGCCTCACTCGCGCCGCAGCGCCAGCACAGGGCGGCACCGCCGGCCGGTGCCCACGATCGCCGCCCAGCACCGCCCCACGCGCCCGTGCGGCCGCCAGCGCTGCCCGGGTCCGCTCCGAGATCAGCTCCCGCTCCTTCTGCGCCATCGCCGCGTAGACCCGCATCATCAGGTCGTCCGCCCCGGGCATATCGGCTGCTCGGATCGACAGCCCTTCCTCGAGCAGACCCGAGAGGGTGTGGGCACGGCGGGTGATCCGGTCCAGTCGTGCCACCACCAGCGTCGCCCCGAGCTGACGGCAGCGGGCCAGTGCGGCCTGGAACCCCGGCCGGCGGTCGTCCTTGCCGCTGGCCACGTCGGAGTACTCGGCGACCAAGGTCCAACCCTGGGCTGCCACGAATGTCCGCACGCTGGCCTGCTGCGCCTCGAGCCCCAGGCCGCTGTGCCCCTGCTCGGCGGTGGACACTCGGTAGAGCGCCACCGCGTAGCGCGAGCCTGTGCTGGTCCGGCGCATTAGCCTGCCTCCGCCACACGGTAAACGGAGTAGCTGCCCTTGGCCCCTGCCCTGCCCGGGCCGACTTGGCGCACGCGTTCCACTACGTCGATCGGGATGCCGCGCCGTTTCAGGCCGGCCAGGAAGCCGCGGACGGTGTGAGGTGCCCAGCCGGTCGCCTCGACTACCTGGGCCACGGTGGCGCCCTCGGGGCGGCGCAGCAGGGCCAGCACAGCAGCCTGCTTGGTGCCGGCGCGTGGGGTGCGCTGTCCACTGGGGGCGGGCTGGGCGGACCTCCTGGCCAAGGAGGTGCGGAGCCGTTCCAGCGCCGTTGACAGGGTGTCGGGCCTGCCCTGGGCGTCCCACGCCGCCAGGACGGCCTGAGCGGCCGCACGCAAGCCGCCAGGAGCGTATGTGGGCGCCTCGACAGGCTGGCCTCCTCCCGTGGGAGCGCCAGCGGCGGCCAGGCCAAGCTCGCTGGCGCGCGGGTCCAGCCGATCCTCCTGGATAGGAGCAGGCTTCTGGGCCAGCAGCCCGGTCTTGAGCAGGGAAACGATGATCGCCTGCCGTGGCGGCGCGGGGAAATCGGGTAGTGTGGCAGCATGGTTCTGCTTTGCCATCGCAGGGCTCCGGTGCGGCTGGCCCGACCTCCGGGTGCCGCTACGACCCCGAGCCCCGCCGAAACTTGGTCGGTGGAGCATGGCTGACTCGTGATGCAGCGGCGCCGATGCGTGCTTCGCTCAATCTGCAGCACAAGCCAAGCGGCAGCAGTACGCGACGATCACTGGAGGGCGCATTTCACGCCTTTGTTGCAGCCAATAGGCTGGCCATGTTTCCATGCCGCAAGGAAATTTTGGGGGCAGCTTCGGTGTCTCTATGGAACGAAGTCACCGTCAAGGCGTGGAACGACGGCGTGCTCGTCTACGCGATGGACCAGATGGACACGGCTGGTGCCCGAGCGCCCAACGGCTGCCCGCAAGGGTACTGCTTCGGTTTGGCTTCGGTCTGGATGAGAGGCCTCTGGAAGGGGGAGGATTACCCGTACGACGCTGCCACGCGGGAGTGCACCGACACGAACTGGAATGCTGTCCAGACCCAAAAGGTTTTCGACGGTGAACTCGCCCGTGCTGAGCAGATCGAGAAAGCCACGCGTGTCGAGGGCGATATCTGGCCGGCGGTGCGCAACGGCTTCCGGCGAGCCCGATTGAAGTTGAACAACGGCCGATCCCAAGCCTCCAAAGGAGGCGTTGAAGGAACCGGCATCTACAATGCCCTGCAGGTTGGAACCAATGACACGCCTGGTGGCGATGGCGTGTACCTCGTGTCCATGCGAGGGATCTACGGAGCGCATGCCTTTGCTATCGCTAACCTCGGCGACGAGTGGTGGCGGCTGTTCGATGGTAACTACGGCCACTTCTGCATGAAGGGCAACAAGACGTTCAAGAAGTTCCTGGAGTGGTACATCAGCGGTGGAGGAACTAGCTACCGCTTCAGGTACGGCGGATCGTGGCTCTCCGCAAATGCATCACCCGATTAGCATTAGCTCCCCGTGTCCACTCCCGGGAGTGACGCACAGCGACCGCGCATGGCAGGTATGGAAGCAGTCGCACTACCTGCCATTTGCCTCGCGTTCCCGACGCTCAACAGCCTCGGCTGTAACGTCTGCGGAGATCCTGGCAAGGGTTGCTTCCAGGGGATTGCGGGCTGCTGCCACGTCCGGAGAGGCTTCGCGCCGGATGGCTTCCTGTCGACGAGCGTATTCCCGCCTGGCTGCATCCACCAAGTCTGCCCTGCTGTCATGAGGCATACTGCTTCTCCTGTCGCTGTGGAGGTCGTCGCGAGCGAGTTTTCCGGAGCCGACCACCTGGCCGGCTCTCTGGTTCTGTACTGTGTCGCCCTTGTTTCAACCTATCCTGCGATCCATGTAATGCCCTGCCCGTCGATATGTAAGAAGCATGTATCCCGGCCCTTCCTGAAAGGAATGGCAATGATGCTCTACTCGGCAAGATCTCTATTACCTTTCTGTGCTCGCTGGGCTGAACGGCGTGTGTTCTTCGAGATATTTGTAAATGGCCACGCGATGCCCTGCGCCATTTCGGGTGCCGCCCTCGAAGAAATTGCTAAACACCGTCATGTAACCGCGAGAGATGCATTGGCCTGCTTCGAGCAATCGCGGGATCGCATTGAGGCAGTCGCACGCAAGAAGGCTCACAGGCGCGCTGAAGGTGCGTCCGGTTTGCTGAACCTGTGGACAGGTGACCTCGACGAGCCTCCGCCCGAGGGTGCGCCAATGATGGCTTTTGCCGTCGAGCAGCAGCGGGCGGCTTGACCTTACCGTACCCCGAAGGATTCGGGGTTGGCTCAGCGATGATCGGAGAACAGCGTGGCCAAGGGTCAGAAGCGAAGCACTCGGGAAGCCAAGAAGCCGAAGGCCGACAAGAAGCCGGCGGGGCCCGCAACATCCCAGTTCTTAACGCCACCAAAGACGCCGGCGAAGCCAACTGGATCGGGTCGATGATGCGCCCCTTGCCACCGCTGTCCACGGTGTCAGCGCTGCCCTCACTGCTCTCGATCCAGTTCGAGGTGCGCCACCGCGAGCAAAGAGTGGTGTGCCGTGTGTTGAATGAAGCGCTGGAAGGTGCGTCCAGGCTGGAAGCATCTGCAACAGATCTTCACCGACGAAAGTCCTTCGATCGGTTCCGGATGCTGATCGACGCTGCTGCGAAGCTGAAGCTTACGACACTGCCGGGCAATGTCGTGCAGCCTCTGCTGATCTGTTCGGAGGACCTGCTTCGCGTCCCGCCCGAGCACGGTGTCCCACAGTTCGGCAGCAAGCCCTTGGAGCGATCTGGAGGAACTGTAGTCGCGCCATCGGCGGGGGGAGAGCAAGGCACAAATGCGCGCAGTCCGGAAACGTCTGGGCAACCCGTGAGCATTGCTGGGAAGCGGCAGGTCGTCGTGACGCTCGCATGACCGGCATTTCCGCGATCGGTCATGCTCAGTGTGCGGTTACAATTTTTTATGATCCTGACGTCTCCGTCTCACGCGACGTCATAGCGCTGGTTCGCAACTCCGGTATCGAGCCGGAACTCGTCGAAGTACGACAAGCACCTCCGGCACGAGACCGCCTCCTGGATTTGCTTCGGCGCATGGACGCGCCTCCACGTGCTCTCCTGCGTCTCGACAGCCCCCTGTATGACTCGCTCCATCTCAGCGATCCGGACTTGCCAAACACTGCTTTGGTGGATGCCATGCTGAGCCATCCAGAGCTAATGGCTGGCCCAATTGTTGAAACGCCTCTGGGCGTTCGCCTGACCGTACCCGCCGAGACGGTGTTGAACATTCTTCCGGATGCGCAGATCGGGGCCTTCACAAAAGAGGACGGCCAACACGTCATCGATGCACAAGGACGCCGGGTTGACCGCGAAGGTTCGGACTGAGGGCTTCCGAACGGCATCCCTGCTCTTCATACCTGTTGCATGGGGCCAAGTACCGCAGGAGTATCGAACCTCCCCGCGCTGCCCTCAGAGTTCGCGCTATGAGGTCGCTCTCGGTGACCGGTGTCGAGGAAAGCATCCACTTGAGATGAGACGTGCGGCGGTGCGGGCGCCCCCTGCCGTTGTGGGTCCGCCTGTCCCCACATCCTACGTGCTGCAAAAGCTGCTCGCCGAAGCGCCGGCCCAGGTGACACTTGCTTGGTTGGTCGACCACTCGCGAGAGCGGTCCTTCGGAATTGTCCTTCTCCTGCTGGGGGTAGTGGGCCTGCTGCCGTCGCGGTTCGCCTGTTCCGCAGTGTAAGCGTGCGTGCCTACCACGACCTCACCATCGTTCAGCCTGGCGGCGATGGGCCAAAGTGGCCGTGTGGAATATCCAGGAATTTCCAGGGGCTGTTCCGCTGAAAGCACGGCGTAACGCTTCATCGTGCGCCAGACGCAGGAGGATGGACCGGATCAGGTCGGTGGCAGCACGCCGTCCTTGCTCACCGTCACCCGTGGGACGGCGAGCTGCCCGTCTGAACCGGGCGCGGCGTTGATCAGCACGGTGGCGCCGACCACCAAGTCACTGCGAGCGGCAGATATGGGCATCACCAGTGGGGTCTCGGGAGTTACCTGCAGCCGGACACTCTGGCCGTTGATGCTCAGTGTCAGGTTGCGACCACCGCTGCTCTCGACCACAGCCTGCACCGGGCCGTCGTTCATCGAGGTGTTCGGTGCCAGATCCCAGGCAACCTGGCGTTCAGAAATCCGCACTCCGGGCGGCAGCACGGTGACTGCCACTGCACGCAGGTCACCGTTGTCGCCAGGCACAGCCACAGCCCCGACCGAGGTACCTGGGGTGATGTCCGCCAAGGAGCACATCGCCCTCACCGCCCCCGACATCATGAGCGAGAACCCCGCACAGCTCGGCATCGCCTTCGCCTGAACTAGAGGCGTTGCTGCACCACTGGGGTCCGGCGACACCGGCCTCACCCGCGATGTGCTGGCCGAGCTGCGCCAGCACATCGAGGAGCAGGACACCATCGCGGCCCGGATGCCGGCCCTGGCCCAGCAACCCGGCTGGGATGCCCGCATGGTGTTCCTGCGCGACGCGGTAGAGGTGATTGAACTGCGACACGGTGGGCCTGCTTAGCCGAAGCGGTGGCCAGTAGAGGCTGCCAAGCAAGACTGCGTGCGCTTTCGCACTGGGCGAACCGCCCAGCACCCCCATATTGGAGTGTATCGCCCGCCGCGATCCTTCGGTGCGGGCGACTGAGAGAGGCAAGTGCTCCCGCCGACTAGCGCAGGAGCTGAATATGATCCTTCCCGCCCGGCCTTTGGCCGTGATTGCGCACCAGGATTTGGCGTGCCTCAACGGTTCTGCGGTGAGCCACCCTGCTCGCGAGCAGGCCGGCGTGCCCGCGCACCAATCGGGGGTCTAATCTCCCATGCCTACTCGCACGTCCACCGACTATGTGTCCGCAATCTTTAGTTTGGCAACCAAGGTTCAGGAACATCCGGCCGATCAGCACGAAGCCATGTGGGAGCAGCTGCAAGCGCTGGTCACGGAGGTCGCCACATGGCGGTTAATTGGATCCGATGGAACTAAGCTGGCCCGCGAGGTGCTCCAGCAGTTGCGGCAGCATATTGAGGATCACCTCTCCAAGGCCACCGGTATGCCATCCTTGGCCGCTCAGCCCGGATGGGACGATTGCACGGAATTCCTTCGCTACGCGGTAAGGGCAATCGAGGCCCACCGCATCGGGCCATTCCAAGAGCCTTAAGCTGGCTGACAGAGCCTATCTGGGCGACCATTTCTGTGGTGCGCAGCCATGAGTGACGGGAGCTACCCAAGGTAAGTGGGCAAGATGGCGCTCACAAATTACTGTAAAGCTATATCCTGTACACGATAGCACAACGCAGTCTGCTCCGTTGCTGCTAAGCCTCAGTGCATTACCTGCTGCGGCCTCACGGCGCGGGTAGCTGAGAGATGCGAGCGCTCCCGCCGGCACCTTTCGCGGGAGCCCCATGTTGGCCTTGTCCCTTCTACCCACGCCCAAGAACCGTCTCCTGTCGGCCTTGCCGGCCGACAGCCTCGCCCAGCTCTGGCCGCAGCTCACGCCCGTAGACCTCGCGTTCCGGCAGGTTCTGCACCTGCCGGAGAAGCCCATCACCGCCGTGTACTTCCTCGAAACGGCATGGGTCTCCATGATCGCCACGCTGGAGGACGGTGACGCCGCCGAAGTCGGCGTGATCGGCTATGAGGGTGTGGCTGGGATACCGGTCATTCTTGGAAGCGACCACGATGACCTTGAGGCCATGGTGCAGTGCCCCGGCGATGCCCTGAGCATCGGCACTACGGCCTTGCAGGAGGCGATGGACGCTGACCGGGTGCTACGCCATTTGCTGCTACGCTATGTGCTGGTGCACCACGGGCAGGTCGCCCGCACCGCGGCCTGCAACGGCCACCACTACACCGAGCAACGCCTGGCTCGATGGCTGCTGATCGCGCACGACCGATCTTGCGGGGACGACTTCCCAATGACGCACGAGCTGCTGGGAATGATGCTGGCCGTGCGCCGTGCAGGCGTCACTGTCGCGGCGGGTAGCCTGCAGAAGGCGGGGCTAATCCGCTACGAGCGGGGCAGGATCACCATCACCGACCGGGCTGGGCTCGAGAACGTATCTTGCGAGTGCTACGGCGTGGTCCGGCGGGCGTCGGACAAGTTCCTCAGTGCGGATGACGGCGGCAGAAGTGCGTACCGACGCTGACGTAAGAGAGATGGTTGCTGCTCCTCGAGCGTAGCGTTTCCTGTCTGGCGTTCAAGGCGGGTGTAACGCGTGGCCAAGCGCCTGTAGGCGGCGCTGAGGTCCGGGCATTCACGATGGTACTCGGCCCTCTCCTGCGCCTGTGTCGCGACGAACCGATAGCGTTCTGCTGTGTCCAACTTGCCACCCCTCTATCACCGGGGTTGTGGGCTCGCAGGGCCAGATACTCTGTCCGCTTTCATGCGTCACATCCTCTGCCGCTCGCCTTGAAACACCACAATGATGTGAAGGCAGGCCTTTTGGGCGGAGATCACCGTGGGCCGGCGGTCGAAGCGGCTGACAGGAGTTGGTAGTCCTTCTGGGCCAGGGCGGTGCGGAGTTGTTTCACAGCTGCCAAGAGGATGGCGGGCGTGCCCAGGGCGTTGCAGGCAGCCAGGGCGGTCTGAACGGTCCCACGTAGACCGCCAGGAGCGCGAGTGGGCACCTCAGCGAGCGCCCCCTCGCGTAGGCGGCGAGCGGGCACAGTCGGGCCAGGCTCGGTGGCGCGGGGATGTCGGGTTGCGTGGCGCTATAGCTCTGCTTGACCATCGTGGGGCTCCGGTGCGGCTGACCCAACGTCCGGGTGCCGCTACCAGCCCGAGCCCCGCCGACCGATGGTCGGTGGAGCGTGACCGCGTCGTAGCGTGCTACGGCCGTGCCGATGCACCGTTCGCTCAACCTCCAGCACAAGCCAAGCGGCGCGCGCGGTCTAACCCTTTTGATGGCCTGAGCCCTGGGGATGACCGGCTGCTCTTGGCATGAGGAGCGCAGCGGGTTTGCTGAGAGAGAGCTTGTACCCGCAGCGGCCGGCTCGATTACGGGACTTGCGTGGTGCGAACCCGGCGAAGCGTTGAACTTCCTCCTCTCCGCTCCGTTACCTGCAGGTGCAGATCGCCCCCGGTCCGTAGGCCTTGTTTGTGGAGTAGTTGAATGAGCAGCACTGAGCACGCGCCGACCCCGCCCACCACTGATGCTGGGTCCGGTTTGGAATCTGGAGCGATGCCTGGCGCAGCTGAAGCGGCACCCGAGGCCGGTGCGGTGACGAACGCTCCTATGAACGCGAGCGAACCTTCCCCGGAACCAGAGCCTGCCCCCGGCGCTTCCATTGGCATCGCCGAACCCGCGGCCAGTCTCCAAGCCCCGCAGACCCGTGGCAAGACGAAGGGTGTCGCCGACATCGTCTTCGTCGTCGACGTCAGCGGCAGCATGGCACCCTGCATCGATGCGCTTCGCTACAACATCGAGGCCTTCGTGGACTCCCTGAGCCGAGGCGACGCGAACAACGCAGCCCCCGTTAAGGACTGGCGCGCCAAGGTCGTCGGCTACCGGGACCTGGAGAGTGCCGAGAAGGAAGGGCTGCCCTGGATCGTCGACAACCCCTTCGTGCGGGATGCGGCTGAACTGAAAGCGCAACTCGGGACGCTGAGCGCGGCCGGCGGTGGCGATGAGCCGGAATCACTCCTCGACGCGCTCTACAAGATTGCCACGATGGAGGCGCTCCCGAAGGGGATCCAGACCATTGATCCCGGCAAGTGGCGCTACCGGAGCGACGCTGCCCGAGTGGTCGTCGTGTTTACCGATGCCTCCTTCAAGGAAACGATGAGCCTTCCTGAGGCGAAGGGCGGATCGCTCCAGGACGTGGCGAACGTCGTCATGGCCAATCGTATTATTCTCAGCCTCTTTGCGCCCAACTTCGAGGGCTATGACCGGCTGAGCCAGATCGACAAGTCGGAGTGGGAAGTAGTGGAGTTCGAGGGCCTGAACCCACAAGAAGCCCTGCAGAAGTTCACCTCCGATCCCGCGAACTTTCGGAACACGCTAAAGCAGCTCGCGGCCAGCGTGTCCCGATCGGCTGAGACCGTGGCACTTTGAGCGCCCGTATCGCCTGAGCCGACCGCCATGGCAAAGAAGCTGAAAGTCGGCGACGTTATCCACGGCTACCGCATCACCAAGGTATTCGGGCCGGGGATGATGGCGATCTCCTACGCGGCGCAGGCGCCGACAGGCCAGAAAGTCTTCTTCAAGCAGTACAAGTCGCCCGCGCCGACGGTGGTCTGGTACAAGGCTTTCGTCGGGTATCAGAAGGAGCTCTCGGCCCGCGTGCTGGGCGGTAAAGCCGGACGGTTCGCGGTCCGCCAAGTGGATGCCTTCGAGGAGATCTGGGGCGGCCGCTGCTACTTTCAGGCCTACGAGTTCGTCGAGAACGGTGCCGACCTCCAGCACGTCCTCGACGAAGAGCGCGAGCAGCACCGCCGGACAGGCACGGCGCCGGCGGGCGATCCCGCCATCTGGGCGCAGCACGTGACCTGGGCCAAGGTCCTTATGGCTGGGATAGCTGCGCTCCATGAGTCCAGAGTCGTCCACGCAGACCTCAAGCCCGCCAACGCCTACCTGATCAAGGACCCGACGATCGGCTCAGGATACCAGCTTAAGCTGATCGACATGGACTTCTCGCTGCTCGCGGACCAGCGGGCTCCCTGGCACGGCTTCCAGGGCTATGTCGGCACCGACAACTACCGTTCGCCGGAGCATCTCGTCCGCGGCGGGGTGCCAGTGCCGGCCTCGGACGTCTTCACTTGTGGGCTAATGCTCTACGAGCTGCTGGCCGGGCAGCACCCGTACTGGTCGGAGGACCCGGGTGAGTATGCGAGACGAGTTCAGGCCTATGAGGCCAAGCCGCCGGCCCTGATCGGCCTGATGCCGGAGCCGGCCGCCAATGCCGATGTCAGCGCGGCCCTGCATCGCTGCCTCTCCCCTGACCGGGCGGCCCGGCCCACCGCGGAGGAACTCCGCCTTGTGCTCAGCGGCCGGAATCGGAAACCCGAGCCTGCGCCGGCCCCGCTGAAGGGGGTTCCGATTTCGCCCCCCTCAGGCGCTGCGACTTCGTCGCCAGGCAGGCCGCTTGTTTCCGAAATAATTGAGCTGCAGGGCGGCGGCAAATCGCTGGCGATCAGGGTCCGCACCGAACTCGGGAAAAGCCTCATGCGGCAGTTCGGGCCGGAGGCAGAATTCTGGGACAACCGCCAGTGCGTAATTGAGCGCGGGCCCGCCGGGCAGTGGGTGCTAGTGCCGGTCGGCCCGACGGTGAACGAGACCCTCGTGAACGGAAGCGCCCTGAAGTCGCCTCGCCCCCTGAACCAAGGCGATATCATTGCTGCCGGTCGCGAGTCCAAGGGGGTCGCCAAGCTGCCGCTCACGCTGCGCGCAGGCCGATGAGCGACGTGCCAGAGACCCCGCCCGTGAGCCAGCCGGTGCCCGCAGCACCGGAGCCCGCAATGCGTCCCTGCCTGGCTCCTGCCTCCCCCAGCACATCCGCCGGCGACGTCGCGCCAACGTACGCGGCCGAGGCCGTGGACCCGGCACCACCGCCCGTACCTCTGATACCGGAGCAGGCCGCGGATCCTCCCGTCACCGAAATCCCAATCCCGCCCCCTCGGGACATCACCGACCTAGACTGGGACGCTGTCCGCCGGGCAGTCGATCCCGCCGCGCTACGCGCCCGAATGCGCGCGACGGTCGAGGCCATGGAGGAGTTGCTGGACCGCGCAGGCGGGCCCGGTCTGCTCTTTGACCGCGACCGATTCGGCCCTGGCGATAGGGCTATCCGGGTCAGTGAGGTGCCAAGCACGGTTCCGCTCTGGATCATCGGGGACCTGCACGGTGATCTTCTGGCGCTGGAGGCGGCGCTCGCCGTGATCGATGGGGAGAGCGCCAAGTCCGGCGCGGAGCGGCCCCGGATCGTCTTCCTTGGTGATTTCTTCGACGATGAGGGATACGGCCTCGAAGTCCTGCTGCGTGTGTTCGAGTTGGTCCTTGAGGCGCCCGAGTGCATCTGCGTCATCGCCGGCAACCATGACGAGGCGCTGTCCTATGACGGCGTGCATTTCGCCTCGAGCGTCTCCCCTGCTGACTTCTCAGATTTCCTGAACGCCCATGTCAGCCACGAGTGGATTGAACGGGTGGGCAAGACCGCTGTCCGTTTCTTCACGACAGCGCCCCGCGCGCTGTTCCTCCCGGACGGGCTCCTGATCGCGCATGCAGGATTCCCTTTGACCGACCTGCACGCGCGGCTCTCGGCGAGCGGTGACTGGAACGACCCGGCCTGCCTCACCGACTTCACATGGACCCGGGCGCACCCAACAGCCCGTCGGAAGATACCCAACCGCTACTCCCGGGGAAGCCAGTTCGGCTACGAGGACTTCGCGGCCTTCTGCGAGGTCAGCCGAGGCCTCGGCCGGCCCGTGACGCACATGGTGCGCGGGCATGACCATGTCGAAGAGCGCTATGCCATCTACCCCGCCTACCGGGCCCGACCGGTGCTGACGACTGTGGCGCTCTCGCGCCGCCTGCCCCGCGAGGCATTCGGGCCGCGCGAAAGGGTCCCAACGCTCGCGCGCTACGTGGAAGGCTCCCTTGCCCAGGTCTATCGAATGCACCTCCCCTTGGCCTTGATCGACGCGGTCTATCCGCAGGTGCCTGAAGAGAGCGTCGCAACGCCACCGAACCCGGAGCGGGGGCCATGAGCAGTGTAGTCCTGCGGTGCCCAAGCTGCGGAACCACCCAGGCCGCCCTCGGCGAATGCGATGCCTGCCACGAGGCTCAGGTCCGGTACTTCTGCACGAACCATGCTCCCGGCCAGTGGCTGACATCCCCGAGATGCCCACAATGCGGTGCGCAGTTCGGGGTAGCCGACCCCGTGCGGGGCGCTGCTACATCACCCGCTCGGCCGACCGTTCAGCCGGAACGGCAAAGTGTCCCGGCACCGCAGGTTTCGACACCGAGGCCTATTACCGTACCTGCACCTGCACGTGCGCCCCGGCGAAGACTCAACCCGTGGGGACCGGGTTTGCCCGGTTCTGAGAGCGTGGAGCGCGACGTTCTCCCTGGGCGCCTGCGCGACATGCTTGCAGCTGCATCACGACGCCGCCCCGTGACCGATATCGTCGCCTACGATGAAGCTCCCCCAACACCGGCAGCAAGGGCCGGATGTCTCGGCCGAGCGCTTCTGCTAGCCTTCCTGTTCATTGGTTTCCTCCTGTTGATGGCCGTTTTCGCTGGAGGATCGATCCTTCAAGTCCTTCTGAGTCTCTTCCTGGCCTCCTACAGCTGAACTGGCATCATACGCCCAGGATCGGGCTGTCCCGCTGAAAGCACGGCGTAATGCTTCATCGTGCTCCAGATGCAGGAAGATGGAACGGACTAGGTCGCTGGCAGCACGCCGTCCTTAACCAAATTTCCTGAGCAGGCTTCATGATGTACGCTGCAGCAGCTACTTCGGCGTTCGGCGTATCATACGTTTAAGGGCTGCCACCTGCCTGAAGAACTCCAGCCTCGGCTGAGCGGGACTGCCGACTACCGCCACACCAATTGGCACGTCCGACATCACGCCAGCTCCCGCTCCGATCCTGGCTCCTCTGCCAACACGCAGGTGTCCAGCTATCCCTGCCTGCCCGCCAATCTGGACGAAGTCCTCCAGTACGGTGGAGCCCGCTATGCCCACCTGCGCCACGACAACGCAGCATCGACCGAGGCGAACGTTGTGCGCGATCTGGACAAGATTATCGAGGCGAGAACCCGCGCCGACCACCGTATCCCCCGTCGATCCCCGGTCAATCGTGGTGTTGGCGCCGACCTCAACATCGTCCTCCAGGACCACCCGACCGAGGTGGGGAACTGACAAGAACCCAGTCTTGGTAGCGGCGAAGCTGAACCCTTCCTGTCCGATGCGGGCACCTGGATAGACGTACACGCGGGCGCCCAGGATGGCGTGGCTCAGGCTGGTATGCGCTCCAATCCGGCAATGAGGGCCAAGCACAACCCCCGCTCCTATAGCAACAAAGCTGCCAATCCGGCAGCCAGCACCGATCTCGGCTGCTGCTTCGACGACCGAGAAGGGGCCGATCTCCGCCGTGGGGTCGACGCGCGCAGTTTCAGCAATGACTGCTGACGGATGCACGCCTGGAGACAGCGGCGGCGCTGGATGAAATAGAGCAGCGACCCGCGCCCAACCGGCGTACGGCTCTACGGTCACAACAGGCACTGTTCCTGCCGGCACTAGCGCGACCATCTCTGGGTGGATAATTACTGCTCCAGCGGAGGTCTTCTCCAACGCTGAGGCGTAGCGCCGATTATCCAGGAAACTTACATCGGATGGACTTGCAATTTGCAGGGGCGCAACGCCTGTCAGCAGCAGGTCTACCTCGGGCGCGGTGCCGAAGGCTATCTCTGCAACTGAGCTGAGGGTGTACGGACTGCTTCGCGTAAAGAACCGTACGTCGGCGATGACTGCTTCGGGCATTCTTCATCCTTGCCCGGTGAATTCCGGCAATGCTCATTCTGGAGTGAGCTGGTTCCATCAGCGTTGCCCGCTAACTCAGACTTCTCGCAGCCAGTTCCAAGAACGTGGTGGTGCTCAGAATGTTGCGCTGAGGAGGTGCTTCGAACCTTAGAGGGCCTCTTAACTGGATCCTTTGCGCATGGAACTGTAGCTGCGCACGGAGCCCTCAGGCAGGCAGCTTGCACCTGCCCACCATATAGCACGACGGCGTTACACCCAATCTCAGTCCTGCGGCTGGCTGACCATCTCGCTCAGGACCGCAATAACGGCCACCTCACTTGGATGTCCCTTGAGGCTGTCGGCGACGTCGTTGAATACGGGCTTGAGGTCGTCTTCCAACAGACCTCGCGCGGCGAGGTGCCTCATGAGCGAGACGTTCAGCACCAGGGCAGCAAGCGCCACGGCTGAGGGATCGTGTGTCAAAGAAAGTGCCTCCATACGAACCAAGTTCGACGGGTTTTGAGGGTGCAGCCGAAGGGCGCGCCAGCTCGCCCCTCAGGGCGCCCGCTCCCACACGCCTGCCAGTGCTGCTGCCACATCGGTGGAGCGGAACACCTGTGTGCCGCAGGGCGAGAGTGCTGCGACCCAGTACTCGGTTGTGCGACAGATCCACCATGCACACTGCTGCCCAGGGGGAACGACAGAAAGGTAAGTCGCACCCTCGTTGTCTGGAGTTTCTTCAACCTTCCAAGCAGGGTTCCAGGCGAGGAACGCCTCTGCCTGCGACCAATCGCTGGATGTAGTTCCAGTTACTGGTCCGGTCGCGAGAAGCGGAAAGGCATCGGAGATCATGAAGCGAAATCCTCGCTGAGCCAGGTTTATGCCGGGTAAGCAGCACTGGCTGAGACGGGGCGTAGAGGCGCCGGAGTTGTGGCCTGCTCAAGACCTTGCAGAGGCGCTTTCAGGCTGTCTGGAGGTGATCTCTGGGCACCGCGGTGAGGTCTGCAGAAAGCCGCGTAGGGCTCCAATAAGGTCGGCCGGATGGACCGGTTTGGCGAGCGTGACTTCTGTGAGTCTCTGCGAGCGGGTCTCGAATGCCACGCAATGGCCGGTGACGAATACCACAGGAAGATGGGGTACCTGCTGCCTCATCCGCTCCACCAGTTCGAAGCCGTTCAGCCCCGGCACGCCCAGATCGATGTCCGTCACCAGTACTCGGCAGCCTCCAGCCTCCTCCAGCAGGGCAAGTGCCTCAGTAGGCGTAGCTGCCTCACGCACGTCCAGCCGCTCGCGTTCCAGCAAGCCACTGAGAACTCCTCGCATCAACTCGCTCCTGCCTACCAGCAGCACGTCGCACATGCGTTTCGGGTCCTTGATCTGGTCTGCCGCTCGCCATCCCGGCACCAGCCTCGGATCCATCATACAATCACAGCGTTTAAATGCTCTATCTTACTCAACCCATTTAGCTCATCGTCGCAGAGGTTGGGGCGTCGATGAGAGCCCCTGTTGACCATGTGGAGATGACCTGATGTTTCAATCTGTCCTACGCGCCGGCACCGTTGTGCTTGCTCTCGGCAGCCTTGCCGCCTGCACCCAGCCTGACCCGCTCAACACCGCCGGTCGCCCGGATGGCACGCCCGGCAACCCGCCTGGCACCGCCGTCTCCCGGGCTGCCGACCGCACGGGCGACCCGCTGAACACTGCCGGCCGGCCTGACGGTACGCCTGGGAACCCGCCTGGTACGGCGGCGTCTCGCGCCGTCGACCGCGCAGCCGGTACTAACACCTCGGGCGCTTATCCGGGCCAGTCGGATGGCACTCGCGCCAACCCTCGTGGCACGGCAGCGAGCCGCGCCCTAGGTACGACTGGCCGTTAAGTCAGAAACGCCGCCCCTGGGAGCAATCCCCGGGGTGGTTCAGGTTCGGGGCTCGACACGAGGGCTAGATGCACCCGCTCCGATGCTCCAGCACCTAGCTCCGTTCAAAAGGTGTCGTACTGCATCCCTCACCGCGCACCCGGACAGTCACCTCAGCTTGGAAGCGTTGTCGGCTTCCTGGGCATTATGGATAGGGTCAGGTGCGCACTCTAAGCCGCGGCTCGCTTTCCCAACTGGTCCCACAGTCGACCCCCTCGGTTTCCAGAGCGAACCGGATCAACTGCACAGCGCCTTTGCTTGTCGTACGAGCTCCATTCTCAAACAGGCGGACTACCTCGCGGGAAACACCGGCGAGCGCAGCCAGACGCACCTGCGTCCAGCCAAGAAGCTTTCTCGCTTCTGTGCACTGGTGCGGCGTCAGCACGTACTCCCCCACTGCGGCACTCCCCGATGGCTCAAGCACGGTCTGCGGAGTACTCTGGGTCTTCCCCGACCGGCTACTCGACATGCTGCTGAGCATCCGAGAACGCTGCATCGGCCGTGGCCATTCCACGCTCGCGCGGCTTGCGGGACTTCGAGATGCGTTCGAGCATCTCAGCCGCATAGAGGCCGGCCTCCCTGACATGCGGCGTGTCGGCCGGCACACAATCAAGGTCTCGGGCTGCATCGGAAGTCTTCGCTACGAACACAAGCATGGACACGATCTCTGCCAAATCATCTTGGGGCAGACGTGCCGCTATGGCGGCGATCGTCATCTCGAGGACAAGGAGCCTGGTACCAAGCGCTGCCGTGTCGCGATCGGGCACAGCAGGTTCCGTGTGGTAGTCCATAGACCGCGAGCCTCGCCGACATCAGCACACAGCTTAGGGTTGTATTGTACGATGGGGCAAGGCCACGTTCGTTGAACAAGGCTGGTGAAGCGTCCCCCGACTACGGCCGAGCGCCAGGGGGAATAAAGCAGCGCTCGGCCGGTCGTGGCTGCGTAGTCAGGGGGGGGGATCAGCACACGACCGTCCGAAAGATACAACATTTTAGACTCAAACGCTACTCATGGTTGCAGACGGAGTCCTGCGAAACGATGAGATCCGCCCGGCAGAAAGAACCACCGGGCGGCCTCTCACTGCCAAATAGTTCATTCACAAGCGTCCCCCCCCCCCGAACGCTTGGTAAGTTACAACGACGGAGCCCCCTCGCATCGTTGTACACGTATTAGTAGCATCTTAGAGTGCTAACACAAGTAGGCGACGTATGTGATTGAACTCTCCTGTTGCATCGGTGTGGGATCCTGTGGTTCGACCCTGCAGGTGTCGCCAGGCCAGCCACCATGGCCCCGCCCCATCTTCGGTCTGGGGCCAGCGAGCGTTCTCGAGCCGGTTGTGCTCAGTAGGCACAAGCCTGCAAGGCGATGCCGTCAGCTCTCCACAGCATTGGTCCCCTGAGCGCCCGCCCAGAGAATGTTTGCTCCCAGCTCCTACCGCTGCTCCAGTCGGACCCCAGACCAACTCTCTCCCAGTAAGTACAGGCCGCGCAGAAGCGCAGGTGTGGCCTAGGTTTTTGCTTGCAGGGTTGATGGTGCGACTTCGGAACGAGGGCTGAATTCTCTCTCCGGAGCGCGTTTCGTCTCCGAGGGTTGGGAGTTGGGCGATTTGGCCAACAACCTTTAGTGCTCTGATCTACATCGCTTTCGGCGATGGTGGCGGCCTCGGAAGTTCGAGGTTCGATCGCTGGGGCAGTGGCTCGCGCACACATCTCGATCGACCCCCAACCCGCCGCGATCGCCTCTCGTCGACCGTGGGTCTCCTTCGATGCTTCGCCGCGGGCGTAATGAGTTTGCCCTGGTGCGGCACCTTCCAGACTGGGATGATGATCTCGGCCCGATAATTCAGTCGCCGCTGCATCAACCGCGAAGGTGGCGTAACTCCCATGGCGAAGACCCCACGCGACGAGGATAAGCCCAAGAAAGTGGCCCGATCGGCAGCCAGCACCTCGGGAGCGCGATCCGCGGCTACAGGAGCCGCACGCAACACTGCTAAGCCCAACGTGGCTAGCAAGAAGCCGGCGACGCCAGTAGCGGCCCAGCGGGCACGCAGCACCAAGGCAGCTGCCGCCCCCAAAGCCAGCCAGAGAACGACTGCGAAGCCGAAGGTGGCTCGGACACCTGCTGTACAGGCCGCGGCCCGCAAAAGCCGGACAGCCGCAACTGTTGGGCAGAGAGCGACCGCCCGCACTACCCCGGCGAAGGGAACGACTGCGCCCGCAGTAGCCAAGCCTCAGGGTGCAGCATCGACCCGCGCCCGCGCAGCAGTTTCGAAGCCTGTGCCGAGCAAGGCCACGGCCACCAAGTCTCGTACATCGGCACCGCCCGCCAAGCAGGGCAGAGTTACGGCGGCTGTCTCCAAGCGACGCGAGTCCACCGTTGCCTCGACGAAGGCCAGGAAGGCTACAGCGGCAGGCGCCAGGACCACTGCGGCAAGGCCAGCGGCCAAACCCACTGCCGCCAAGTCTCGGGCCGTAGCAACCCCAGCCAAACAGGGTAGAGCCGCTGCGACAGCCCCGAAGGGGCGTACGGGTAGCGCTACTCCCGCCAAGTCCAAGAGCGCGAGCACGGCAGCCACCAGGACTAAGGCCGCGCTGCCACGGTCGACCAGCAGAGCAGCAGCCAAGCCCGAGGCAGCCAAGAAGCCGTCGGTGGGGAAAAGCAATCAGGCGTCACCGTCACCGGCTAAGCAGCAGCGGGTTCGTAGGCCGCGTGCGCAAGAACAGCCCGAAAGCACGCCACTGGTCGGCGCTCAGGTCAGCGGCGAGCAGCCGGTGGACGTCACAGCCAGCAGCGCGGGCCCTCTCGCGAGCACTGCGGCTGCGGTGCTGATCGCCATGACAGCCCCGACCGTGATGGCTGTGGAGACTGCTGCACTGGCGGCGGTACGCGTTCAAGAGGCTGTGGCATCGAGTGCTAACCTCATGGGAGTGGGTGTGCCGTCAGAACCAGCGCCGGACGAGGCGCATGAGGCGAGCGAGAACGAAGGTAGCAGGCAGGACGAAACGAGCTAGCTTGCGGCGCAACTCCCACCGTGGGCAGCGGGGAGGCAAGAGCATTGCGTTCACCCCTCCCCCAAGGCTGCCTACTCTGGGTCTTACCGGGACGCGAGCCCGACAAGGCAGGCCGTCGGGTCGCCAGGCCCTCAACCCAGGGCAAGGTCGCCGATGTAGGTGTCGAGTGCGTGGAAGGCCGTCGCCGCCTCACGCAGCTCCCTGCTGGCGTGGGACCAGTACAGGACGGTCACCGCAAACCCATCCGCTACCAGCTGCCGCACGGTGGGCTCGTAGTCGCCATCGCCTGCGACCAGGGTGATGCGGTCACGTGCAGGATCAGCGAAGCGGTAGCCGTCCCGGCACATGCGGGTCACCACGCTGGTGTCGACGCGCTTCTCCTTGCCTGAGAAGCCCCGCTCGACCGTGACCACCTCGAAACCGGCATTAGCAGCGTGGTGCCACATGCCCTCGTTGGTGTCCGTGACGCTGCCGAACACCACTGCCCTGGTTTGCCCCTCTGCTCGGACCAGGAGGTCCATCAACCGGTAGAGGTCGAGGCGGTACTCAAAGTCGATAACGCCCCGCTGACTGGCGTTGTGCAGGTTGTGAGCCATGCCTCGGGCGACAGCGCTGACCTTCTGCGCCTCAATGAACAAGTTGCTGCAATCCACGTAGGCAAGGTGAGCCAAACTCGGACGTCTCCCTGGTCATCCAGTGCAGGATAGCTTCACACCCATTTCTGAGTGCTATGCGGACCTGCCAGAATAATGCTCCTCGCGGGCATAACCCGGCAAAAGTGACTTATTCCGCTGATGGGCGGGCTGCGGATCTTCGGGGTTTCTGTGGGCGACGGCGGTGCCCGCCTGCGTGTGTTCGAGCTTGGCGAGTAGCTGGGATAGTAGGGCCTGTGAGGTGGTCCCCGGATTTCGGACAGGCGGTTAAGCTCGGTTCGCCTGCGAGAAGGACGGACCCAGATGACGGGCAAGCGAACGCGATATTCGGCGGATTCAAGGCGAAAGTTGCGCTGGAAGCGCTGCGGGGTGAGCTGACAGCGGCACAGTTGGCGGCCAAGCACGGCATTCACCAGACGATGGTCGGCGAGTGGAAGCGGCAGGCCATGGAAGGGCTGACGGCAGTATTCTCCGGCAAATCAGCGGTGCAGGAGAGTACGAAGGCGGCCGAGGCGGATGTCGAGAAGCTGCACGCCAAGATTGGCCAGTTGGTGGTGGAGCGGGATTTTTTGGCCAAAGCCTCCGGTCGATGAGGCTGGATCGGCGGCGCCAGATGATCGAGCCGGAGCATCCACGGTTGTCGATCGTACGGCAGTGCGAGCTGGTTTCGATCAGCCGGTCGGGGTTCTACCACCGGCCTGCCGGAGAGACGCCGCTGAACCTGGAACTGATGCGGCTGATCGATGCGCAGTTCCTGGAGGCGCCCTGGTACGGCACCCGGCAGATGGCGCGGCATCTGCGGCGGGAGAGCTACGCGGTGGGCCGCAAGCGCATCCGGCGGCTGATGGCGAAGATGCGCCTGGCGCCGATCTACCAGCGGCCACGGACGACGGTGCCGAACCCCGAGCACCGGGTCTTCCCCTACCTGCTGCGGGATTTGGCGATCGATCAGCCAAACCAGGTCTGGTGCGCCGACATTACCTACATTCCGATGCGGCGCGGCTTCCTCTACCTGGTCGCGGTGATGGACTGGGCGACGCGCAAGGTGCTGGCCTGGCGGGTGTCGAACACCATGGAGGTGGAGTTCTGCCTTGAGGTGCTGGAGGAGGCCATGGCGCGGTTCGGTCGGCCGGAGATCTTCAACACCGACCAGGGCAGCCAATTCACCTCGCCGCGGTTTACTGGCCTGCTACTGCAGGCCGGGATACGTATCTCGATGGACGGCCGCGGTCGCTGGATGGACAATGTCTTCATCGAACGGCTCTGGCGCAGCCTGAAGTATGAGTGCGTTTACCTACATGCCTTCGAGACCGGCTCAGAACTGAGGGCCGGGCTGTCGAAGTGGATCGGCTACTACAATGCCGCACGCCCACATAGCGCCCTGGCGGGGCAGACCCCCGATGAGGCCTTTGGGGCGAACGGGGTGGCGAAATTGGCGGCCTGACGAGAACCAGGACTGAGCTTATCCAGGCCGTCAAACTGTCCGATGGATGGGGACCACCTCACTGAAACAGTCTGTGTAGACAGCGTAAGTGAACAGCCAAAGATGGCCGAGAGCAAAACGTCCGTTCTTAGCACTACTTTGGCAGGACCAGATCCGGCGTTGCGCTGATCCACTTGCGGCAATGGGGGCATCGTGGCGGTGCTCGGGCGCGGAGCAGGCGGGTAACGAGGGCGGCCCGCACGGCGGGCAGA
>NZ_JBLLEB010000058.1:0-16466 GCF_047690175.1 Roseomonas sp. BN140053
GCTCGAACCGCTCGAGGGCGAGGATGCAAAGCCGACCAGGTCGTTTGACGCGCTCGAGGAGGCGATGCGGGGCAATGATGCGTGCGAGGGGGTGATCCGGGCGGCCGCGGCTGATTTCTTCGAACGCGCACCCAGGGAACGCGATTCCGTTCTCTCCACCACCCGCCGGCACCTCAAATTTCTGAACTTCCCGGGCATCAGAGAGGTCGTGCAGGGGGGAGGGGTCGATCTACACCAGCTGAAGACCAAGCCGACAACGATCTATCTTTGCCTGCCCGCTCGCCATTTCGGGAGCTGTTCCCGCTGGCTTCGGTTGTTCATCAATCTGACGCTGCAAGCCATGGAGGAAAGCGACGCGCCGCCGGCCGGCGGCGTCCCGGTGCTTATGGTGCTCGATGAATTCGCAACCCTCGGCCGCATGAAGCAAATCGAGGAAGCGGCCGGACAGATTGCGGGCTTCGGCGTCAAGTTGTGGCCAATCCTGCAAGACCTGGGACAGCTCAAATCGCTCTATGAGGATCGATGGGAAACCTTCCTCGGCAATGCCGGCATTGTCCAGTTTTTTGGCAATAATGATCTGACGACGCTCGATTGGATCTCCAAGCGCTGCGGGAGGACCACTATCAGGACGCGCAGCGATTCCGCTCTGACGATGCAGCAAAGCCGCCAGGGATCGACGGGCGAAAGCTGGCGCAGCGAGACGCATCCGCTGATCGACCTGGCCGAGAGTGCGCGAATATTCGGGCGCGACGACAAGTTTCTGAGGCAACTCATCATATGGGCCGGCCGGCCGCCGATCGTTTTGCAGCGGGCCTATTACGACAAGCACGAGCTGTTCCAGCCGAACGGCGCTGCGCTTTTCGATAAGGTGTAGCCATGGCGGAACAAGTCAAAAAGCCGGACCAAGCACCGAAACCGGAGCGGGTGTTCAAGAAGGATATCGGCAAATGGCCGGCGGTGTATCAGCTCGGCCCAAATTCATATGAGGTCGTGGCGCGGTACAGTGATCCGCGCCGAATTACCCGGATGATCTTCCTTTCGCATGTCCCGCCCGCGCTGCTGGCGGTTTATATGTTATTGCAGATAGATAAGGTGAATTTCCCGTTTATCTTCGCGGGGGTGCTCGGTGAATGGATGGTCATTTTCCTCCTGCTTCGCAACATCCTCACAGACATGCCGTTCCTTATCAAAACCACAACCCGAATCAAGTTTGAGGGCGGGCGGATTAGCTGGGGCGAGCATGTCATTCGCTCGGACATAGCGCGCCAGTTCCGCAGCGATCGGCACCGCAGAGCTGCGTCCGAAATGAGGACGCAGCAAGGGCCGCAGGGCAAGAGCGGCTGGGCTATCTACCAATTCAGCACAGAGGTTTTCATCGATACCGGGGAGGGCTGGATGCACAATCGCCTGGTAGCGGAAATCGCAGATGATGAAAGCGGCGAATGGGGCCATATGCTGAGTTCGACATTGCGCTTTGTCGATCGGCAATCGAGAGCGGCCGTCAATCCGACCATGCGGGCAACCGCGCATATGGTGGAGTTCTGACCCGTGAAAACGCTTATCGTCCTGGTCGGGATGCTCGTTTTCAGCGTGGTCTTTGGCACGCCGCATGTCCTCATAGAATACCAGTGCACGGGTACGGTAGGCCGGTGCATGTATTATTCGCGTTGCGATTATCTCGGCCTGGAAGGCTGGCAGCGCAACAATAACGGTGATTGTCCCGTCATTCGCCTTTTCCCGATTTCATGGAGTCCATTTTCGGACGCACCGGCCAGGAGGAACGTCGCGCGATGACTGACACGTCGAACCGGCTAGTCATTCAGCCCATGCAATGGGCCTGCCTGCCAGAGCTGCACGAGACCGCGCCGCTCGATGACAGCGACCATGCCTGCATGGTCGAGCTGCGCGCGGTTCTGGCGCGTCACGGCAAGCTCGGCCGCTTCGCCCTGCACCTGGCGCACCGGCATTTCGAGCTGGCACCAGGGGAGGTGTTGATCGAGCGGCCTGACCCTGACGGCCGCACGCAGCATGTGACGGCCGGCCGTCTCGATCATGTGCCCGATGCGGTGCCGACGACCTGGCTGTTCGAGGACGGCCCCGACATGCTCGCCTCGGGCTATGCGGGGGCAATTTACTGCGTCTGCACGAGTGACAGCCCTTACGCCATGGGGGCCTGTGCCTTCCACGGCAAATCCAACTCACCAGGCCCCGCCCAGCAAAGGGAAGAAGAGGCGAGGCGGCAACAGCCTAGTGAGGAGGAAAAGGCCAAGCCTCGCCGCCGTCGCATTGAGCGTGACGACCAAGAAAACGAACGGTGAGGGCGCGCCGCCATGTTCGAGGCAATCTTTCGCATCCTGCCCGACTGGATGCTTTCAATTATCGTTGCCTGCCTCTTTTGGTACGGACTGCACTACCTGTTTTTGAGCGACTACGTCCTAGAGAGAAATTACCTTGCTCTAACGAGGCAGGTAGGCCAAGTGCAAGAGGTGCCGCCGGATATCCGAGCTAGATTACAATGCATGGTGACGGCCGTTAGGCGGGCGGCCACTGCTAATAAATTCGAATTCGCTCTTTACACCGCAAGCTTTGGTTTCGTCCCGTACCATCCGGACATGGGCAGTTTCCTTGAAGAAAGGCAGATTAATGTCAGAAACTGCAATTAGGGCCGGGGCAAAGATATATTACAAGGATAGGCGGTTTCTGATTTCGTCTGTCCAGGCGCGTTCCCCCTGGAAAACCTATCGCACTAACCGCATTGAGAAGGTTTCTGTGCGGCGTGATCCGTTCTTTATCACTCTGGCGCTCTGCATCCTTATCTGGTTTTTCATCGTCACCTTCATAAAGCCGGGCGTGTTCGTAAACGCTCTTATCCTGCTCGCCTTGGGCGCACCTGCTTATTTGACATACCGCATTGGCATCTTGATGGTCACGACGAAAGCGCTCTCTGAGGTCGCCTTTATCGGTGATTATGCCGTCATTCGAAAGGTCCGGACCGCGATCGAGAAGGCTTTGCATGACCACGATTCAGGGGATTCCGGCCTTGCGGCGCATGATGACGCAAGCGACGATGATGACGATTAGCGATCCAGGTGCCGACATACCGTTTTAATGCTGGCTTTTCAGCGATCGGCAATTCAATAATTCGGGGATCTTCGATTATCATCTAGTAGATTGATGGCAAAGCGCCCGTTCAAAGCTTCTCCCCCCAAACCACCGGCTGATACTGCGGCCGCTGCTGCTTTCATCTGCTCCTATGCGGTCGAGCTGTACGACCGCAAGGATGGCACGGGCGCGGATTGGCGGGCAGTGACAGAGGCTCTATTCCGTGCCGCGTTCGAGACCCTGGACAAGCTGCCTGACGAGGCGTGCCGGTCTGTAGCTAGACGCGTCCATGAAGGATCATATGGGCGGGTGACGGACGGGCCGGGGGCAAGTGCCGTCGGAAGTAGGACGGATCTCGATCGCACACGATCGGCTGAGCCGAATATTGCGGACCTGAAGCCAACCGGGCCAGGGAAATAAATCTGCGCCTAGCCCTCTAGTTCAAATATGCAGACTTTGGCTCAGGTAATCTCGAATCTGGAAAAGATTTAGTGAGAAGCGGGCTGCATCCTCAGGCCGCGATACAATCGTTAATTTGTTAGAAAAAATGGTTTGCTGAGAAGCGTCTGCGAATGATTGCGCAATTTTTTCAACGATTTTTTTGCGAGGTATCGCAACCCGCCCGCGACCTGTGCCTACCAAAGGCATAGCGATATCTCCACGCTCTCCTTTAGCAGCCATGTTTTTCCATAATCCTTCGAGGGCTTCATCGAGAATACGAGGGTCTGAATAAGCGTTGCGGGTCGGCATCATATGAGCCATTGCGAGAAGATAGAAGTGCTTCCCGTTTGCATCGATCCGGGCAACAGTTCCTATAGGATATTCCTTCTTTTTGCCTGGCCGTGTATTGTTAACTGTAAAGCTTTCTCCTGACAAAGACGCTTCAATTTGGCGGTCAATTTCAGCAGTCTGACCATTGAAAACTTTCAACGCGAACTGCCCTTGTAAGCTCTCGGAGGAAATCAAGCCGCTGGCAATATCCGTGTCGAACGTGGAATTCGAGCTTATGATAATCTCTCCGGGCATCTCGAAAAGATCACCAATTAAAACTTCGAATGTCAGGTCCTTTTTTGGAGCTTTGTATCTGACGCGGCTCACTGGCCTCCTGTTAAGCAAGACGTAGACAATTGAAATTCCAAGCATTATTAGCAAAGCATAACTATGATAATCATCTTTCTTATATATCTTGAATGTATCTAGGAGTTCAACAAATAGATAGAGAGTACCAACAACTGTAAGTATTTTAGCTACAGCCTCAGCAGAAAATAAAGCATACTTCCAGTATGATAAAGTCCTAATAGAATCTAGAAAGTACTTCATTTACTTATCTTTTCGTATGTTTCGTCTTTATAGAAATATGCTCCTGTGTTCCCGTTATTTTTGTGTTTCTTGTGGGAATCTGGCCAATGATCCATTGCGTATTCAATTATATCGTGCTCGAAAGGAACGTAAATTGCCAACTCCTCTCGAATTGTAGGGGGGCAACGAGCGTCCTTTTTCCTGCTACCGTTGAGATTAACGCCTACAATCGGAAGATCAAGTTTTAAAGCTACTTCCATTTCCCACTTAACGAACTTAGTTAAGTATCGAGTTTTCTCACCAATAAGCACGATCAAAAGTTTCGAATTAGCAAAACGCTCCCGCAGTTGTTTTTTGATACTTTCTTCCAGACTACTATCACGCGCTGTGTTAAGATCATGAGCATTATGAAAGTTCATAGAAAACCCATCATGAGCTTTCCAAGCGGTCATTAGCCGATAGTAGTGCATATCTTCATCGCCATCGAAAGCGATATAAGTTTTATTACGGTAAGCCATAAACTTTGTTCCTATCTTATAGGTTGGATCGCTTCCTAAGTGTCTGATAATTTATCAATATGGATAAAAGCCTCTAGCGGCAACTTGCGATGCCAAACCGAATCGGTTCCGAGGAAGTTTCGCTAAACAAGTCCTTCCTGACTAGCGGCTATCTTCGTAACTCTGCTGATGGTCGCCTTGCTGACGTTATAGCTGTCAGCCAGCTCTTGCAGCGTCGCTCCATCCTGCCGCCTCTGCCGGGCCTCTGCGGCCTGCTGGACGGTCAAGGATGAGGGTCGGCCCATATGCTGTCCTCGGCCCTTGGCGCGGCTCCTGCCCTCTGCTGTGCGCGTCCTGATAAGGTCACGCTCCACGTCTGCCAGCCCTCCCAGGACGGCCAGCATTAGCCGCCCGGTGCTGGTCGAGCTGTCGGCCCATGGCTCAGCCAGTGACCGGAACTGCCCGCCTGCATCAGTGATGCGCTTGACGATCGAGAACAGGTCGAACGTCGAGCGGGCCAGGCGGTCAATGCGTGTGACTGTCACCACGTCACCAGGAGCCAGGGCTTTCAGCATCCTTTGCAGCTCGCGGCGCTCGGCCTTCGCGCCTGACGCCTTCTCTTTGTACGCTAACGCACACCCTGCCGCCTTCAGCTGCTCAAGCTGGGCGTCGAGCGTCTGCCCGTATGTGCTGACGCGGGCATATCCGATGATGCGGTTTTGCTGGTTTATTTCGGTCATATCTTCTGCAAAGCGTAACCCATTGAAGGCAATGGGTCCAGCTGTGTTTGCAGAAGTCTTGATTTTTGCATCAATCGTAGTTCAGGATGGGTACTTGCGACCGCATATACACTGATGATCAATGGCGCCATGAATTCTGAAGCCGATCCTGCTCAAGCATCGCCTCGCGATACCACTTCTAGCGCTGAAGAAGAGGCGCGTTTGCATGCAAATGAACGAGAACTTCCTTTAAAGAAGCCACGTTCGGGAGAACTATACATTTGGGTACTACTTAGTATAGTTCCAATCCTATCTATGTTTCCCTATATTCTTATAGGATATATTAGTTTCGAGAGGATAGTTTCTGCTTTTTTTACATCCACAATCATTTTGACTATCCCATCGTTTAGCAGAAAGATTTTCGGAGCATACCCATTTGCTGCAATTGTTTTGGCGGCCCGTGATGTTAGGAAAACTCCTCCTTTCCTCAGCAGCGATATTTTGATTCAAAAATCGAGGGGGATCGTTGTTGCGCCTGATAATGTTGGCGTCACCGAAAGATCTGTTAGAATTGATCCCCGGAAACTTCTAGAGGAGTTCGCACGAGATTCTACCCGCGTAGCCAATCAAATCTACACAAGGGCAGGCGTTTATCTTATGGCCGGCGCATTCATTGCCCTACTCGGCATTGGAATTTTCTACTTCAGAACAGTGTCAATTGAGCGAAACGATAGCACCCTTAACCATCTTTTAGACCTCATTCCTGGATTTGGCGTCCTTTTTTTCGTTGAATTTGTTGCTATATTTTTTCTGCGCCAGTATCGGGCCGCCATGGATGATTTTCGATATTACGATGCTGTCCGACGGCATAGGGAAGAAAGCCTGATAATCTTATATATGTTCTCGGAAAACCCAACATCAACTGCTACAGCAGATGTTCTTAAAGCTATGTCCATCTACTCTACCGCCGGACGGCTTGGGAAGGATGAGACGACAGAGATGCTCGAGACACGAAAGCTACAACGTGACGAACTTATACTGTTCGAAAAAATGGTTGAAGCATTGAACTCCTTCCGCGAACGCCGTTCGACAACGCAGGAAGCTAGTGCCTCAGGGGGCAGCACGGGCCGGTGATAGCGCCACCAAGGGAGCGGTCTCTGGGTTGCTGCTGCGGCCTTGCTGGCATGGGCGTCTTGGCCGTGCCAAGCACGAATTCCATATTGGCAGTTATCACTCAATCCCCGCCTGTGCAGCCAGATAAAAGCTAGGTCGGAAGCACAGCCTGACTGCGCTTCCGACCGTAGCCAACTGTTGCACTCAGGCTCTTTAAGCGGCAGACCTCCTGGCGAACTTCGATATCTATCATTGTGGGTTGTTTTTTCTACAACTTTTGCACAACAAGGAACTGATTTTTACAAGAGATGAAATCCTAACGGGAGTTCCTAGGCAGCTGGCTCTTCAACTACCTCACCCGTTCCGGAATGCCCTGGAAAAATCTCTCCGCCGACACTCTATGTTTAGGACTTCTAGTGCCCGTGAAATGTGGCGCGACTTGAACTCCCCCGCATAATTGCCTTACCTTAGTTTGTGACGGTCTATAGCTTCCAGGCAAAAGCGTTCATCTTAATGTTTTACTGTGCAGATTCTAACACCGCTTTGACTTTGAAAGCCTGCCTGGAATTCGTTCACATCTCTGATCTCACCTAAATCGTAAACACAGAAAATTATTGTTTTGTATACTGAGAGGTATGCAGCTATGTCAGCACTCATTTCTTCTACACACTTCGATATTCCAGACTTTTCTCTGATCAACTTCACTTCCATAGCTGTTTGCACGTTAGGAAATACAAAATCGGGGATAAATTCTTTTCCGGAAAACTTCACTTTTCCCGCCTCTCGATCGTAAGTTATGCCCTTTTGATAACCTCTTCCCACTAGGAGCGTTTCTATGGCATTTTGGACGTCTAGTTCTCTTTCTGGTTTAGAGAATATTACTTTTCTCAAGTTTGCAGTGATTAAGTCCTGGATTTCCGATTTTGATATGTCATCTTCAAAAGCATATGCCGACAGCAAACTTCCAAGGATAAGAACATCCGCATAGACCATGTCGAATATTTCTTTCTGAACCGGCCAGACTGTGTCACCAGAACCTCTTATATTATCGAGATTATAGCTACTTAAGGAACTATCTCGGGTTATCTCTGCATATTTTTGAACGAACCCATTGTAGGCGCGCGCATAACTCTTGAAGGCCCCCCATTTTCCATGGTCTGGCGTAGTTCCGCCAATCACAGCATCCATTGCTCTGCGCAGACCGTCGACTCTAATGGAAAGATCTTTGAGCAGTGCAGCGTTTTTAGCCATATTCTTCCCATTCATTTTTTAAGCGTTAGAGATGGCTCGACACGTCCATGCGTTGATGTAGCACTCGGACGATATCGAGCCTCCCATCATCCATAATGCGGAAGAACAGGACGTGTGAGCCTACCGCTGCCTTGCGGTATCCGGCACGGATCTCGTCGGCTGGGCGGCTCCTCCTAGTGCCGGCCGCCAACTCATGGCAGGCGTCGCGGATTGCCAGTACGTAGTGCTCTGCCTGGGCCTGGTCCCATCTCTCGGCCGTGTAGTCCCAGATGCCCTCGATGTCGGCTTGAGCGGCCGGTGATAGGATGAAGCGGGTCATTCAAGCTTCGGCTGACGCTTGCGAGCTATGAAGGCGTCGAAGTCGAAAGGGATCGAAGGGCCGGATTCCTCGCCCTCGATCAGCGCTGCGCGAAGCGCCTCAAGTTTGGCTTCCTGCTCCTCGAGCAGTCGCAGACCGGCCCGCATCACGTCGCTTGCGGAACCGTAGCGGCCACCTTGCACTTGGCGGTCAATGAAGCTGGCGAAATGGTCGCCTAAAGAGATTGACGTGTTCCGAGGCATGGCTGGCCCTCCTTCCTGCTCCCTATCATATACCAATTTTTGGTACATGGCTATGATGGGCCTGCATTTTACGAAACGGGGTTTGGCACTGGATAGCGCCGCTCGAACTCCTGCCACTGCTCCCGGTGACGCTGCGCCAGGTCGGCCGGCATCTCCTCGCTGCGGCCGCTACCATCATGTGCCTGGGCGAACTCGTGATCCTGTTGCTCGATCAGGGCGACGTGGGCCTGTTCTCTGTTTTGGACAGCTGCGGCAAAGCCGGAAGGAAGGCGATTTTGATGGAATTCTGACATGGAAAACGAACGCTGTTGAGGACGGGCAAGCGACACTAAAATAGAACAAACCGTATATGCACGGATATTCGTCATAGCCGCGCCAGGGCATGTAGAATATTGCTTTCCTGGAACGTTAAGACAGATTTACAGCTCCCTCCCCTGCCCCGGTTCGTCTCGGGTGTATGCCTCTCTTTCGGCCGCTCGCTTTTCCCTGATTTCCGCCAAGGCTTGCAGCCGTCCCGGTGTCCACTCTGAAGCGTTCACGGCCGCGCTGAACTCCTGGGTCGGCTGTGGCGCGGTCGGCGCGGTCGATAGTGCCGCTGCTTCTGACGCCTCCATCCCTTCGAGGTGTTCCGCTGTCGGCCGCGCCCTCTCTACTCCTTTTCGGAACGCTTCTTTCGCTGCTCCCGGCCGTAATCCGGGACGGTCTAGGGCGGCGTCGTGGAACCGGTAGGTTACCCGGCTCTGCTCATCCCTTCCTGTCCTCGCGGCTTCGGAGAATGTCGCTTTGACCTTCTCGGCACGCTGCCGCTTCTCAATATCGAGGAGGACGGCTTCCCGGGCAGTGACGATCTTCTCAACGCGCCGCTGATAAATCGCCTGTGCCGGCTTAGGCACGCTGTTGCGCCTGGTGAGGGCTGGAACTCTGCCGGCTGTCGTTATGAACGGGATGTTGAGGATAAAGCGCGGCTTGTCGCGCTGCTTCTCGATGGTTCTATCGAGGTGGCTTTTCGCCTCGGCAATAAGCTTCTGCTCTCTGCTAAGGGCGGTCAGCGCCTCCTTGAAGGCCGCTTCGGTCGTGAAGCGGCGGCGCAGCTCGGTTTCAGCTATGGAGTTAAATGACGGGGCAATCGAAGGCGGCGGCGGGTTTCCGCTCTTTCCGACCATCCGGGATTCTCCCTCTGGAACGAAAATCGGTCATTGCTCGGGCCGTTCTCGGCCCGCCTGTCAGTCCCGGCCGCGCCCCTGGTCGTAGTTTCGGGTGTCAGCACGCTCGGCCGCTCTTTTCGCACGGATTTCCGCTAAAGCCTGACGCCTTTCCGGTGTCCAGGCGCGGCTCGCCTCGCTCGATAGGGTGGATTTCGGCTTAGTCGCCTGCTGGGGGGGCTGTGCGGCCGTCTTGCGGCCGGCGGCCTCGCTTCTCCCCTCTGTGGCCTCCCCTGCCCTTTCCTGGCGCTCGGCGCGTGGCTGGCGCGGCTTGCGGTCGCGGCTGCGGCCGAAGCGGTCTGATGCCTGTTCCTCGCGTCCTGTAGGGGCGGCCTTCTGCTTCCCGGCCGTCTCCTGCTGGCGATCGGGCGGGCGGGCATAGGCGGCGGCGTGCTTGCTCCATGCCTCCTTGCCCTCGGCTGATAGCTGCGACCTGATTGTCCGGCTGTTCTCCACCTGCTCCCAATGTCGATCGAGGAGCGCGGTACGGAGCTGCTGCGTCTCGCGGTCGAACGTCGCCAGCTCTGCCGATCGCATGGTTTTCAGGCGTTCGGCACGGTCGCGCCTGCTCTCTCGCGGGACGGCCTGGCCCTGGCGAAGATCCTTCCCCCATCGGTCGCCACTGGCGGCCTTACGCTGTGCCAAGTCGAAACGCTGCCGGCGTGCGGTCTCATTGAGCGCCAGCCGGGCAATGGTCAGAAGAGATTCCCCCCTGGCTAGCCTGCGGGCATTAGCCAGGCGGCCGAATAAACCGCGCTCCCGCTTCTCGAACTGTGAGCGGGCGCGGGCAAGCTTCTGCCGCAGGCTGTCGTCAAACTTGCGGATGGGTGCCGGCTGCCGTGGCTGAGGTGTCCATATCGCGTTCTGCGCCTCGCGGAATTTCTGATAGATCGCCGCCCGCTGCGCCTTCCTGTCCTCTGTCAGCCGGTCAAGCTCGGCGGTTCGTTGCGCGTTCCCCTGCTCCTCGGCCTTCTTCACCGCCTGCCAACGGGCGGCCAACTCCTCCCGGAGCTTGACCGCTGCCGCTTCCCTCGCCTGCCGGTTGTCATTGCCTGCCACTTTGCGGGCGTGCCATTCCGGGCGGCTCGTTTTCGCGGGCTTGGCGGCCGTCGATCGATCGGGGGACGCTGCCGGCCTCTGTGCCTTTACAGCTGCGTTGAAACTGGCCTGCCGGCTGGTCTGCTGCTGTTTCGCCTGTTTCGCCTGCTCAAGCGGGACGTGCCAGTTCGTCCCGTGCTCCTTGCTATAGTCGATCGCCCATTGTTTCAGGGACTTCCAGCTATTGGACAGGCCGGCATAAAGGCCGCTCTGCGGGTTGACGCGATTGACGATGATATGGACGTGCGAACTATCCGTATCGGTATGCGACACAATGAGCGCCTGGTGATCCTCTATCTTTAGCAGCTTCAAGGTAGACCGGGCCGCGTCGAGCATGTCGGCGCGGCTCGGTCGCTCGCTCTCGTGCCATGCTAGGTAATAGGTGAATACCGGCTTCGTTCCCTGGCGCCCGCCTTTCGAGATGCCGGCGGCCTCTTTGAGCGCGGCCGATGCCTCGGCCGTGTTCATCATCTCGAACCAGGCGTGCCGCGCGTTATTGGTCGCCAGGTTCCGCAATTCCAGCACATCGACGCGCTTATCCGTGGTCGGGTGCTCTGCCCCCTCCCCTTTATCATTCAGATAATAGGCAAGAGCGCCTTTGAATGAGGTTCCGGTTCCGCTCGTGGATCGCCGGAAGTCAGCATACATCGGCCCGCGCCCGATCGAGGAAGGCGCGGATATCGGCCGCCAGCTCGTCCAAGCCCTCGGCGCGGCTGGTGTCTCCGGTCGTATTCAGGACGCGGGCAATCTGGTTCACGTTCGAACCCAGCAAGGCCAGGTGGTGCAGGGCTACGGGGTCGAAGGCCGCTTTCCGCACGGCCGGCAGGCGGACGGCACGGGCAGACTGGCGCAGAAATTCGGACAGGCTGAGACCGGCGGCCGATGCCCTGGCCTCGATCTCTGACGCCTCGGCAGGGGTTACACGGACACGCAGCAACCCGTTACGCCGTTGCCCGTCCGTCCGGGGACGGCCTGGCAGCCTGGGGGAAATGGAGCGCTTCTCACTCAATCTGTCCCTCCTACCTGCCACTGTTACGGGGTTTCAGGGGGCGTCCCCCTGATCCGGTCCGCCGGGAGGCGGGCCGGGCCCTCGCGGGGTGTCGGGGGTGCCCCCTGACCAAGCGTTTTGTGGCAACAAAACACTAGCTTGCTACCGAACACGGGCGGAACGATATCGCTAACAACTTAGGGTTTTCCACAACTTCTTGCGCCAGGTCATGAAACACTGAAACGGGGCCAACCTGTAGCAAGCGAGGGGGCTCTGCCCCCTCTGGCCTGACGGCCATTCACCCCCGGGATATTTGCAGCACAAGGATGATCCAGGGTACGATATCGTACGGTACAGGCAGGGATGCCGATGACCGTGCACGGGGATAACCCGGAAGGCTCTGGCAGTGATGCCGGGGCCTTCTCCGTTTTCGCCCTGCCCTTCCCGGCTGTCGATGCAGCTCCGGGGATCTAGCCTCGTCCTCTCAGCACTGCCCAGGCGCGCGATAACCGGCCTCCCTTGAGCTGTGGTTCCGGCTCGGGTGGTGATGGTGCTGCTGGTGGCGGTGCCGGCGTGATGATCGGCTCCGGAACCGCCTTCTCATGGGTCAGGAGCTTCACGCTAGCGGCCTGCTCCTCGATGACGCCTAGAAGCCGGTCGCGCTCTCCCCGCAAATCGTCCCGGTCGCGCTTCAAATCCTCGATCTGCCCGGTAAGCAGGGTTCGTTCCCGCTCCCGTTCCTCGCGCAACAGGTCAAGTTCACGCTGTAACCCCCCTGTTTCTGCTACTGTTTCAGGCGTTACAGATCGTTCCATATGGGGTTGCGTGCTACTGTTTCTTGAAACGGCAGGATACACCCTATGCAGCTCAGCCGGGTCGATCTGGTAAGAGCTGTTCTCGTGAGACACGAACGATATCTTGCCGCTTTTCAATGCTCTACTGATGGTCGCCTTACTGATGCCTGTTGCCTTTGCCGCTTCTCCAAGGGTGTAATACATGCCCGTTCCATATCGTTTCATTAGTGTTCCGTGCAACTGTACCAGCAACGATATGATGTAACACCCTGATATAACAGCCTATCCACAGGAAACGGTTGCATGAAACAGCGTCGGCAAGGTGAGGGGAGGGGGGAGCCTGGGTCAATCGCGCCGCTAAGCCGTGATTTTTGAGGCTGTGATGCGGTCAAGCCAGTTGCCGGCCCTTCCATAGCCAAACCCGGACAAGCGGCTGTACGGGTCAGAATCTGGCTAAGCGGGCTTGTGAGTCTCGAAGCTGATCCGCAGTCGGGTGCCGGTTGCCTTAGCGAAGCGTTCAAGGGTGCGGGTCGAGGGCATGTTCCGGCCGCTCTCCAGCCGGGCAATGACGGCCTGGGTGGTTCCCATGGCGGCCGCTACCTGTTCCTGCGTCATGTTTGCCTTGGCGCGTGCATCGATTAAAGCGGATGCGAGGGTAAATTCCTCTTCCAAAGCATCATAGGCCGCCAGGAAAGACGGGTCTTTCTTCCAAGCCTCGAAAGACTCCTCGACCGGAATATATTTGCGGGTCATTCTACCTCCTTCGCACGGCGAAGTGCTGTTTCTATCTCGCGGCGCGGTGTTTTCTGCGTTTTCTTTGGAAACACATGCACAATGACGACACGCTTGCCTGTTGCGGTGACGTAGCAGGCGCGGGCGATGCCGTCTTTTCCCTTCATCCGCATCTCCCAAATCGGGCCTTGCAGATGCTTTACATAAGGTTCGCGCATCCTCTCCAAGCCATAACTGCCGATCATTTCCACGATCCGCTGAAACGCCGCTCGGATATCCTGCGGCATGGCTTCAAGCGCCTGTTTTACGTCCTCGTCCAGATATTCAACGCGCCAGTTCATACTACAATATACCATTTTTGCAATAAATTACAAGTCCCGTGACTCTGCCAGCCGAATTCACATCGGCCGCCTGCCTGTTTCTTCCCTAGGCCATGTTCCTTGTTCGGACCGTAAAAGCCCTGTTCCTCGTCCCGTCCCTACAATCCATCAAGAACGGAGCGTGCCCAGCTCTGTCAAAGGCGGCCAAAGGCCGGGACCGGAGCCACGCGCAGACTGCACCTTTGCAGTCGAGCATGGCGAGGACCCACCCTTTGAGAGAGCTGGGCACGCGGAGTTATGCTGTCTGTAGGTCGGGAGGGCTGCCCTTCCTTCCTTGCGTGCCGTCAGGCGCGCCTAAACATGGTTCAGCCCGTCAGGGCTGTCCGCTTCCCGCTACTTCGCGCGAGGGATCGTCACCGGATGGCCGAGACGGTTTTACCGGCTCGGGGAGGCTCAGCCGACTAGAGCCTGGTCCTCCCGGGACGCGCCCTTATCGTAACCGATCGGGGGAGGGGGAGCGGGGCGGTTTTCCACAGCCTGCGCCTCTTTTCTAAATTCTGATTCTTAAGTTCTAAGATTCAGGAGCGGCAAACCCGCTGGAATCAGCCGTTTGCGAGCGCCTATCATAACGTTTGGGGGGCCTATCGTAACCGATGGGGGGAGGGGATCGTAACCGATGGGGGGACCCATCATAACGGATTGGGGGGGTCTCTCGTGACGCAAGATAACGTAACTCTTGACCCGCGTTACGTTATTATGCACGGTTCCGTGATGAGTCTTGCTGTCGCGCAAAAAACCAATGTGGAAGGCTTCGTAAAACCGGGCGAGCTGGTTGATATGCGGGCAGGTGCGGACCTGTCTTTGCAGGACCGTCGCGTGTTCAATCTTCTGATCGAGAATGCCTGGTCGGAGATCGGGGAAGCCAAGACCCACACTATTGCCATCGCCAAGCTGCGCGGCCCGCATCACAAGGGGGGCGAGAGGGTGGCGGATAGCGTCTCGACCCTGATGACGACGCTCGTTGAGATTCCTGCCACGCTCAACGGCG
Source organism: Roseomonas sp. BN140053 (assembly GCF_047690175.1). NCBI lineage: Bacteria > Pseudomonadati > Pseudomonadota > Alphaproteobacteria > Acetobacterales > Roseomonadaceae > Roseomonas > Roseomonas sp. BN140053. The sequence goes on from NZ_JBLLEB010000058.1 coordinate 14,725, forward strand.
AGCCTGCCATCTACAAGACCCAGCTTCTCGGCCCGACAACCCAGGTGATCGACGAGGCCAGCCCGAAGGCCATGCTGGTCTACAGCTTCCCGGAAGGCTTGCGGGACATCATCAAGGACAGCCGCTACTGGGGACGCATCAAGGCCTGGGTGATGTTCTCCTTCACCTCGAAATACGCCCTGGCGCTCTACGAGGCGGTCTGTCTGAGGGCCAATCTGCGCGTCGATGAGCAGGTTTTCACGGTCGAGGACTTCCGGGCGCTGCTGGGCGTCGAGAAGGGTCAGTATCCCGGCTTTCCCCAGCTCAAGCAGAAGGTGCTGACGCCGGCCGTCGCTGAGGTCAACGCGCTCTCGGATTTCAACGTCGAGATTCATCCATTGCGGGAAGGGGGCTTGATGCGCGGCAAGCTGACCGGCTTCCGCCTGTGGTGGGAGCGCAAACCGGCCGAGGAGTGGCAGGCTGTGCTCAACGAACTGGACCGGCCCAAGCTGGGACGGATGGCGCGGGCACGCGGAACGGTCGAGACGATATCCTCATGAGGTCGGACAGAGCTGAGAAAGCCGAGAGGATCGCGCAGCTATGGGCGGAAGCGTCCAGTGATGCGGCGGCGGTGCAGGCTGTCGCCTCTTACTTCAACATTTCGCCGGCAAAGGCCTCAGTAGCTTTACGCCTGGTTGTTGGTGAAGCGTGGCGGGTTTGGGGCTTGGAGCCGGGTTCTAGCGATGTGGCTCGTCTGCGAGGGAAGACGGAGACGGTCGTCTGAGCAATCTGTAGTTTTTGCGAATTCGTATCATTTTGCGACCATCATAGTTGCGTTGCCGTTTGTAACTGACCCAGGATGTGTGCCTGGCTGTCGGGAAGCGGTTCATGGCGTGGTGGCAGAAGGATACGCCCTCTCAAGCGGCGCCAGTCGAGAATGCTGCCGAGACTGCTGCCGATAATCCTGTTGATATCCTGGCCGACCTTCCACGCGGAGACCCGGCCAGAGCGTTCCAGGATGACGACCCGACCGGCTTCAAGCCGCCTTCGGATATGTTCGTCCTGCCGGACCAGCTGACGGCCGTCCCAGACCTCGCTTATCAAGCCGGCTCCATCTTCCTCGGCGTGGTCAATGGCACCATGGCGAACGCGAAAGAGCCGCGTAGACGCCATGTCTCGGGCGGGCATGTCCTCGGGCTGAATGATGACCGCCACATGGTCACGGTCGCTGGCTCCAGGGCAGGCAAGGGCAGGGCGGCCATTGTCCCGAACATGCTGCTCTATCCCGGCTCGGTGCTGGCGACCGATCCGAAGGGGGAGCTTGCCACCATCACGGCGCGGCAACGGAGTGAGGGGCTAAACCAGTCCGTCTACGTCCTGGATCCGTTCAAGATCGCCAAGGGTAACGCGCAACGCTTCTGGGCTTCCTTCAATCCGATCGCCCTGATGCGGGAGGAATTGCTTGTCGAAGATGCGTCGCTCATTGCTGACGCGCTCGTCGTAAAGGCGGACAAAGACCCGCATTGGGACGAAAGCGCCCGCACCTTCATTGAGGGGGTGATCCTGCATGTCCGCACCTCGCCGGATCATGAGGATGAAAGGTCGCTCGTCACCGTCCAGACGCTGATTGCCGAAGGATCGCTCGAACCGCTCGAGGGCGAGGATGCAAAGCCGACCAGGTCGTTTGACGCGCTCGAGGAGGCGATGCGGGGCAATGATGCGTGCGAGGGGGTGATCCGGGCGGCCGCGGCTGATTTCTTCGA
>NZ_JBLLEB010000059.1:0-15787 GCF_047690175.1 Roseomonas sp. BN140053
CCTGCCGCTTGAATGCGACACTGTGGGAACGGTGCCGTGCCATGACTTCCATCCTCCGGAAGCCCAGCCAGAGAGGTCAATCCATTTCGCCCAAGCCGTCCACCAGGAGGGGCGCACTCCAAATGGTGGGTCGCGTTTCGACCGGCATCGCCCGAACCGTGTGGTGATGATCACGTGAGGCTGGGAGCGTCGCGGATCTGCTCGGCGGTCTGCTGGGGCACAAAAGCCTAATCTGGACGAGCATCCGCAGGGAGATCTGGGCGCCACCCAGCCTTGCCCGACTGTGATCCCCTTGCACCGTGGGGGAGGGAGCCCTGCTGAGGCGGTCAGGAAAGCAGGAGTCACTGGCCTAGCAAGCTAGACAATGTGGTGCCATCGTCAGAACGAAATTGTAATGAGATGGGCATGGAGGTAGGCTTTATGGAGGGAGAGTCCAAAGGCAGAGCGGGATACTCTTGTCGCGCGCAACAGCTTGTTCTGTGCATTGTGGCAGTGCTCCTCCTCTTCACCATTTGCGCAGCAACCAGCGTAGCCTTCGCGCAGCGGCGCGTGGCGTTGGTGGTGGGCAACGGCTCCTACCAGTCTGTGCCCGCTCTGACCAACCCGGTCGAAGATGCCACGGCTGTGGCACGGTCTCTACGTAGCGTCGGCTTCAGCGTAGAACTCATCACCAACACCTCGCGTGCCGGCCTGCAAGGCAGGCTGCAGCGTTTCGGGCAGCTTGCAGACGGAGCCGAGCTGGCGCTGCTCTACTATGCTGGGCACGGCATCCAGGTTGCGGGGGAGAACTACCTGATCCCCATTGATGCCCGCTTACGCGATGCGCGCGACGTGGATTTCGAGTTAGTTGGTTTGCCAGCTGCCCTGCGCGCGATGGAGGGCGCGCGCTCCCGGGTGGTGATCCTGGATGCGTGCCGCGACAATCCGTTCGCCGTGCAGATGCGTGGCCTGTCCGGCACCCGTTCGGTGGGCGCAGGCTTGGCGGCAGTGGCCAACGTGGACCTGGGCACCCTCGTTGCTTTCTCGACCAGCCCAGGAACCGTAGCCGCGGACGGAGGTGGTCGCAATAGTCCCTTCGCAGCCGCCTTGCTCGAGCAGTTGCGCACACCCGGCTTGGAAGTCCGCCAATTGATGACCAGAGTGCGCCAGCGGGTGGTTCAGATGACGGGTGGTCGCCAAGTGCCATGGGACAACTCGTCGCTGCTCTCGGATATCTTCCTCGCCGGTGCTGGTACAGCGGGGATAGCGAGCCTGCCAGGACCAGCGCTGGCTGCGGAGCCACCAAGCGCGTCGTCTGAGGCCGACCCGATCAGCGCGGCGGCGCGCGCCGAGGCTATGGCACGAGGCATCCCACTGCCAGGCGCGGCCGAACTACCCGATATGGTGACCCGCGGAGGGCGGAGCCCGCTAGTCGGCGTTTGGGGTGATGGCCGGTGGGGCAATGGCGGCCGGGATGCCTTGCTGGTGGTGCTTTCGGTAGATGAGAGCGCCGGAACGGCCGATGTCATCAATGCTTTTGGACCGCCCACTCCAACGGCCTGGAACCAGGGGCCTGCGGGCTGGTTCCGTATTCGGAATGCCGCGCTGCGTAACGGGGAGATCAACTTCCAGCAGCGTAACGGGCAACAGTTTCGCTTCCGGCTGGAGAACGCAGACACGCTGCGGGCCGTGACCATCCTGCCACCACAGGCAAACCGGGCAAACCCCGAAGTCGGAACTCGGCTACATCGGCTGTCGTAGACGCAATTCAGTCGAGAGCAGTGCTAGGCGCGAACAGTGGTGCTTTTCCAGTGCTACCGCTGAGTTCAATGGAGGCGGGCGACACGGATGCCCATGGTCGTGCCTCACTCCTGTCAGATCGGAATAGTCCTGATCTGCATTCTGGGTAGTTACTGCTCGGCTTGCGTCAAAGCATGAGCCAACTCTGCATCAGCGCTGCGGTGGTATGCCGCACAGCAGCTATGCCCCACCGACCGAGGTTTGGCGGGCTCCAAGTCGGTAGCGGCCCCCAGAGGTCGGGCCAGCCGCACCGGAGCCGCACTATGGTCAAGCAGAGCCCTGTTGCCATGCTACCCGATGTCCCCGCCCCACAACGACAGGCCATCATCGCCTCCCTGCTCAGGACCGGGCTGCAGTCGGCGGCCGATGGGAAGCCCCGCCCCATGCTGGCCCAAATGCTAGCCCTGCTTTCAGCCATGTGACCGCGCTACGTCGACGGAAACTCGACTCTGACGGCACAGGGCCAAGAGGTCAGCTTGTGGTCCCCCAGGAATGCCAGAAGTACATCGGGTCAGATCGCTCGCGGCCGCGCCATTGCGGCTGCAATGATGTCCCGAACGGCCGGTGAACGCCGATAGTATTGGTGCGAGCTCGCGAAGCTGAACTCGAAGTCCCGGTGCCCCGCGCAGTCCACCATCCTGTACTGGGCAGGTGGGAACCGCACCTGATCGAAGCGCGCGTGCGGGCCCTCCTGGCCAAGCCGCTTAACCAAGTTGATCGCAGCGCTGACGCCCAGGACATTATCGGCTTCGCTGAACAGGATGGTGACGCGTCGCGCGAGACGCCCGAGCCCGCTCAGCCGGCCCATCTGTGGGAAGTCGAAGGTTCGGTACTGCTCGTCCGCCGCCGCGAGGAATGCCTCGTCGAACAGTTCCGCATCACCATTCCCGTGGCTGAACCAGCTTTCGACAGCGGACTGCAGAGCGTAGTTGCCCATGCTGTGGGCCAGGAGGAAGACGCGTCGCCCATTAGCCCGCGCTGCGGTCACAATCGGCTCCAGGTTTGCGAGAAAGCTCATGAGATGCAGTCCCGACTGACCCGCCCTGACCTGGTCGGACTTGTAGGGCTCCCATAGCAGGGGAAGCGAAAGCAACCTGCCCTGAGACGGCCAACTGAAGGCCACGACGCTCGTGTCCGCCTCGTCCAATCCCGACGTGGCCAGCCAGTCGCGGACAAAGGCCGCGCGAGTAATGGCGTTCTCGAAGCTGTTGTCGAATCCATGCACGAAGATCAGTAGGTTGCGTCTTGCACCAGCAAGGTCGCCCACTGCTTCGTCGCTGAAGGCTCCCCGCTGTAGGTTCCGGATTTCCGTGATCGCGCCCACCGTGTCGGCCGTGAGATCAACCTCGTCCACGAAGGCAGTACCGTAGGTGATCTCGGCTGGCGAGGACGGAGGGATGACGCTGTCACCATAGCTGCTCAGTTCTTCACCAGGCCCGGTAAGCCTGCGGTTGGTCGCGAACTGGACGGTGATTGGCATGGCACACACCTCGGCGTCGCGGAGCCCCCTTGTTGCTGAGTTGGCCCAAGTCGGCTGAGCGCTGAAGGCAGTCGGCTCAGTGCCGCAGTGGCTGCACTTAGGGGCAGAGCAACTGTGAGACGGGAGCGGAAGTGCTGTCAATCTGTTACAAAATCAGACCAATCGAGCTTAGTGCTTGGCTGCCGTCAAAGGTTGAGCGAACGGTACATCGGCGTGCGGGAGCGCGCCACGCGGCAGCTACACCCTACTGAGCAAGGCTCGGCGGGGCTCGGGGTAGTAGCGGCACCCGGAGGTCGGGTTAGCTGCACCGGAGCCGTACGATGGTGAAGCAGAGCCACGCGGCTACTTCACCTAATGTACCCGCTCCACCACGGCAGGCGGTCATCGCCTCTCTGCTCAAGACCGGGTTGCTGGCCCAGAAGCCTGATCCTGCCGATGAGGATGGGCCGGACCCGCGCGCCACCGAACTTGGCCTGACTGCGGCCAGCACCGTTACGGGAGGAGGGCAGCCTGTCGATGCGCCCATTCACGCCCGTGATGGCCTACGTGGGGCCGCTCAGGTCGTGGTGGCGGCTGGGATGCACAGAACTCGCCCGATGCCCTTTCGGCAGCCTTGGAGCGCCTCCGTACAGCTCTGGCCCACAGGCCTACCTCACGGCCCACCAATGGGTCGCGCGCTCCACTCATCGGCCCCAAACAGGCCACGGTTCTGGCCCTGCTGCACCGCCCCGAGGGCGTCACCATGGCCCAGGTGGTGGAGGTGACCGCCTGGGCCCGCACACCGTTCTGGGCAGCGCATATCTGGGCAGCGCATACCGTCGCGGGTGGCAGAGAACTGTTCCCTCACGATCCTCCCCCGGGTGGATTGGGCAGCGGCCCGACGCGACGCACTCACGCCACGCGCGGGCAGGCCGGGGGCCGAGCGTAGAGGTCTGCCCGTGTGGGCGGCAGGCCGGCAGGACCGCGCGCCCGCTTGGTCGCGACGGTCTGGAAGATGCCGATGGTGCCGCGCTCGAAGCCCAGGCTCACCCCCGCAAGGTAGAGCAGCCAGAGGCGGACCCGAGCAGCACCGACCTCGGCTTCCGCCGCAGCGCGGTTGGCGTGCAGCCGTTCGCACCATAGGCGCGTCGTCCGGGCATAATGTTCGCGCCAAGCCTCGACGTCGTGCACCTCGAAGCCATGGCGCTCCAGCCCGGAAACGGTGTTGCCGATGTGGTCGAGCTCGCTTCCGGGAAAGACGTAGTTCACGATGGCTGCGTATTCTGGACGCTTGCGCCGAAAGGCTCCGGCAGTTCGCTTGGCCGGCCGGGTGATGGCGTGGTGCAGCATGACGCCACGCGGTCGGAGCAGGCTGCGCATCTTGGTGAAGTAGGCGGCGTGGTTCGCCGCACCGACATGCTCGAACATGCCGATGGAAGCAATGCGGTCCCACTCACCGGCGAGATCACGGTAGTCCTTGAGTTCCACAGTGACGCGGTCGCCCAGGCCGAGGCGGGCGATCTTCGCTTGGGTGAAGTCGTGCTGCGCCTGCGACAGCGTGACGCCGTGGGCGATGACGCCATGGTGCTGGGCGGCGTGGCAGATGAGCCCGCCCCAGCCACAGCCGATATCGAGCAAGCGCTCACCCGGCTGCATCCGGAGCTTGCGGCAGATCATCTCCAGCTTCGCCTGCTGCGCCTCCTCGATGCCGGCGTCCCAGCGCGGGAAGTAGGCACAGGAGTACTGCATCTCCGGGTCGAGGAAGAGGGCGTAGAAGGTATTGGACAGGTCGTAGTGGAACTGGACGAGTGCCTTGTCGTCCCGTCCGGCCTCGGCCCTTTCCGTTTGGGCGCCGGCATAGGCGTGGGTCTTCCCGCGATCGCCGGCGCCGAGAAGGAAGGGCGCCAGGCTACGCAGCAGCAGCCACCTGCTCACACCCCGCAGCGCGCCCCGGGACGCAGTGCCGCGGGCGGTTGCGAGGTCGAGCAGCGTGCCGCCCTCGATGTCGAGTGCGCCATCCGCCACCAGTTCCACCACGGTGGAGAGACGTGGGCGCCGAAGCAGTCGGGTGACAGCAGTCGGAGTGTTGAGTGCTACCGCCAGGTCCGATCGGGCGTTTGGCCCGAGGGGCAGCAACTCCCCAGTCCAGAGACGAAGCGAAAACTCCGCTTTCAGGATGTCCGACAGGTGTACGGCCAAACGGCGCAGTGCTGCAGCCTGCCGATCAGGAGGTAGGGTCATCGAGATCAGCCCTCACCAAAGGCCTAGAGGCCGGGTTCGCCGTAAGTGCTCAACATTGAGCAACCATCCTGACCACCCTCGTGAACACTTGTGAGGGGCATACGCCTTTATCGCTCAATGCCGGAGAGTGGTGATTGGAGATAGGCTGATTAGCCACTTTCGGCGGGTCCGAATCGACAATGGCTATGGAGGCCACCTCAGCCAGCGCTGTTCTGCAGGGTACACCTATCTGTAAGGCGCTTGGCTTCTATTGGAGGTTGAGCGAACAGTGCATCGGCGCCGCAGCGACGCGGCGTAGCCATGCTCCACCAGCCAAGGCTCGGCGGGGCTCGGGCTGGTAGCGGCACCCAAAGGTCGGGCCAGCCGCACCGGAGCCCCGCGATGGTCAAGCAGAGCCACATTGCCACGCTACCCGACATTCCCGCGCCACCACGGCAGGCCGTCATCGCTTCCTTGCTGAAGACCGGACTGCGGGCGTATCCGCCTGCTCTGGCCGAGGAAGCGGAACGGAACCTACACGCCACCGATGTTGGCCTGACGTCAATTGGAGCCGACCTGCGGGAAGGGCGGACTGCTGGGGCGTCCACCCATACCCCTGCTGGCCTGCGTGCGGCCGCTCAGGCTGTGTTGGCGGCCTGGAATGCCCAGAGCCCGCCCGACGCTCTGGCGGCCGGGGTAGAGCAACTCCGCAACGCCCTGGCCCGGAAGCCTGCGCCGACGTCCGCATGCGGACCACGCGTTCCACGCACGGGCACCAAGCGGGCCACGGTCCTGGCCCTGCTACGCCGCCCCGAGGGCGCCACGGGTGCCCAGGTGGTCGAGGCGACCGGCTGGGCACCCCACACCGTGCGCGGCTTCCTCGCCGGGCTGAAGCGGCGCGGCACCGCGGTCGAGGTGCTGGATCGCGTCCGCCAAGTCGGCCCGGGCAGGGCAGGGGCCAAGGGCAGCTACACCGTCTACCGCGTGGCGGAGGTGGGCTGATGCGTCGGACGAGCACAGGCCCCCGCTACGCGGTGGCTCTGTACCGGGTCTCCACCGCCGAGCAGGGCCACAGCGGCCTTGGGCTCGAGGCACAGCAGGCCAGCGTGCGCGCCTTCGTGGCCACCCAGGGTTGGACCTTGGTCGCCGAGTACTCCGACGTGGCTAGCGGCAAGGACGATCGCCGGCCCGGGTTCCAGGCAGCGCTGGCCCGCTGCCGGCAACTCGGGGCCACGCTGGTGGCGGCGCGCCTCGACCGGATCACCCGACGGGCTCACACCCTCTCGGGTCTGCTCGAGGAGGGGCTGTCGATCCGGGCGGCGGACATGCCCGGGGCGGACGATCTAATGATGCGGGTCTACGCGGCCATGGCCCAAAAGGAGCGGGAGCTCATCAGCGAGCGCACCCGCGCGGCACTAGCCGCCGCTAAGGCGCGTGGCCGGACGTTGGGCGGGGATCGCGGGCACCGGCCGTCAGCAGGCCCGGACGCGGCTGCGGCAGCCCTGGCGCGGCGTGAGGGCGCGGAGCAGGTAGCGCACCGGTTGGTGCTGGAGGTGGAGCGCTTGCGCGGCGAGGGCGTGATAGGCCAAGCGGCGCTGGCGCGGGCTCTGAACGAACGCGGCGTGCCGACCCCGGCCGGGAGCGGCATGTGGACGCACACGACGGTAGCGCGGGTGCTGGCGCGGGCAGCGCCAGAGGCGCGCCTCTGCGAGCCCTTCCCCCGGTTACGAGGACATGGCAGCGCGGGTCGCTGAGCTTCACCTTGGCCTCTCCGACGAGGAGGTGGCGAGGAGCTGAGCCGAGATTCCGCTTTCTGCCCCTTGTCAGCCATCCACCGATCTGAGGATCATTCGGCCAACGGATGGGCACGGAGTGGCTGTCATAACTTGGCGTCCGCGAGACTGCTGACCCATCCGATATAGGGGAGGAGGTCAGATGCCGAGGTTGCGTCATCTCGTCGCGTCCGCAGTGCTCACGGTCGCGCTGTCATCCGCTGGGCATGCCCAGTCTCCCCCCGAACGCTGGACCCCAACATGGGCCGCGCCGGACGTGTCCCGTGTTGACCAGCCCGCACAAACTCTAGGCCCGGCCGCGCTGGCCTTTCCGTGGGTGAACGATGTTCCGGAGGCTGTTCGCGAAGCAGCCCCGAGCCAGCAGCTCGAGGTAGCCGGCGGCTCACGCCTGCATTTTCACGATCAGACGCTGAGGCAGATTGCCCGAGTTTCCACAGGCGGCAACCGCGTCAGGGTCGTGCTGACGAACACGTTCGGAACTATGCCTCTGCGCGTTGGCGCCGCTCAAGTCGCCCTCCGCGACAAAGGGCCGTCCATCGTGGCGGGCAGCAACCGCGTCCTCACCTTCGGCGGGCTCACACAGCCGGCCATTCCGCCCGGCGCCCTGATGGTGAGCGATCCTGTCGATCTGGCAGTGCCGGACTCTGGCGATGTCGTCATTGACCTCTACCTGCCGGATGACACCGCCGCATCGAGATCGCCAGTGACGTATCACCCTGCCTCCTGGCAGACCAACTACGTGTCGATCCCAGGCAATCACGCCGGCGTGGTCTCGCTTCCGGTCGCCACGACGACCGCCTACCGTCGTGGCGACGGGCTGCCCTCTGCTTCCTCGTTCTTCCTGAGCCGGGTCGAGGTCGTGACAACGCAGCCTACTAGGGTGCTGGTGGCGTTCGGCGATTCCATCACCGACGGCACCCAGTCCGGTCTCGACCAGAACCGGCGTTGGCCGAACCTGCTTTCCGCTCGTCTGACGGCTGCAGGGATCCCCATGAGCGTCATCAACGGCGGTATCGGCGGCGGCCGCGTGCTCGAGGACGGGGTCGGCCCTAACGGTCTGGCACGATTCGATCGCGACGTGCTTGCCCAGGCCGGAGCGGCCTCTGTCACAATCATGCTCGGGATCAACGACATCGGTAACGGCGGAGCCAGGCCCGATCCGAGCGTGGCACAACTCATCGCCGGACATCGTCAGTTCATAGAGCGTGCCCGCGCACGTGGCCTGCGGGTCTTCGGCGCGACCCTCACCCCGTTCGAGGGAGCGGCGTACTGGACCCCGGAGGGGGAAGCCAAGCGCCAGGCGCTCAACGAGTGGATCCGGACCAGCGGGACCTACGACGCCGTTCTCGACTTCGCCGCGGCCACGCAAGATCCCGCCCGGCCGACGCGGATGCGCACTGAGTACGATTCGGGCGACCACCTGCACCCGAGCCCGGCAGGGTACACGGCGATGGCGAACAGCATCGACGTCGAGCTGTTCCGTCAGACAAGCCGTTAGCATGGCGGTGGGGGCCGGAGTTGCTCCGGCCGTCTGCCGCCGGCGCCCTCTGTTCACCACCGAGCAACGGTCGTTGGTCGATGGTGAACAGGGGTCCGAGAGCGACGCGTGCTCCTTTAACGGCTGGTAGCTCCGCTTGTGGCTGGAAGACTGGCTTCTGCCGACAGCTGCCTAATCTGAATTGAAGATGAGCGGGTAGAGCGATGCCACTAGCAAAGTGGCCATGGCGAGGTTGAAGATCCGCAGCCTGTGCCCGACGATCAGCCAGCGGCGCAGTGCGGTTCCCATCCAGGTCCAGATCGCACTCGAGACCAAGCCGAGGGTTGCGAATGACGAGCCAACCAACACCACGCATGCGAGAGAGTGGCTCGGTGCAAAGATTGCAATGGCAGATAGGCCCGTGACCCACGCCTTAGGGTTCACCCACTGGAATGCGGCCGCTTGGAACAGTGATAGCGGCCTTGCCTGTGTGTCGCCGGTGACCGGCGGTGCTGCGGTGGCAATCTTCCAGGCGAGCCAGAGAAGGTACACGGCTGAAACGACGATCAGCACTGTTTCAAGGATCGGAAAGACGTCGAAAACAGCGGCGAGCCCCAGGCCCGCAAAGACTACGATGGCCAGGATACCGCCAGAAATCCCGAGAAGATGAGGTATCGAGCGTCGGAAGCCGAAAGTGGCTCCTGAAGCCATCACCATGATGTTGTTTGGCCCGGGCGACATCGTTGCGGCGAACACGAACCCTGAGAGGGCGAGCAGACCAGCGGTGTCCATGAATTTCTCCGTGCAGGGCTTGGGTGCCGCAATCGGGACGGAGAAGTGAAAAGGGCCGCCCTTACGCGGCAGCCCATGATGCAATGACCTATGGAGCCGCCCCTTAGATGGGCAGCCACCAAGAACTGTTGAGTTTCAGCGCTCCAGTCATGCCGCCAGCGTACTCATGGTTGGGAGCGCCTTTCAAGAGGCCCCGTGGTTATGAGATGCACGACACTCCCCACCCAGTTTGGTTTGCATGTCTCCAGATCCGAAGCGTCGCCACGAATAGCGCTATCAGCAGCGGAGCGTTTGGCCTGATCTTTCGGGCTCGTGCTCGATCGCACCCCGCTGGCGCGCAGCCTCGGCCTGCTCCTCGGCCGCGGCTTCCTCCTGCTCGGCGATGGCGTCCCGCGTGTGCTGGATGATCGCCAGCAGCTCGGCGTCCGACATCTCCTCGATGCTTTGCCGCGCCGTGACCTCGACCACCTGCTTCTCCCGCCACCCCGCCCGCGCTTTCATCCAGAAGATGGCGGCCGCCACCGACCCGCCCTCGGTGGCCATGCGGAAAAGCGACTGCCCCACCTTGGCGGTGGCCTCGATCGAGCCGCCGTCTCGGAGAAGGGCTGACGATCGGGAAGCTCGTGATGGTGAGACTCCAGCCACCGTCCCATCGTGCAGCGTACCGCACCACGATGCAGGGCCGCACTACAGGTTCATTCGGCGTTCCGCCATCGGCACAGCCGGATCAGAGTCGTGAGATTGTTTGGCAGGTCAGCACAGGAAGCGAGGTCGAGACTGATGCCGTACGCTTGGGCAACTTCGCGATCGTAGTCGTCCGGATCTTCTACCACGGCGAAGGCAAACCCTCGGTGCTGCCGCGCAGCCTCCCGAACAGCGTCGGCCATGGCGGTGCGGAAGGCGGCTGGGCCGGCGCCACCAGGATGCGGGGCGCCGATGAAGCGGATACCGGGGCCGGACAGAAACGGAGCGGTGAACGACACTGTGGGGCCAACCATCGCCACCAGTGATCCCTGAGGTAGCGTGACGGGGGCCACCGCCACTGCCATCGTCCCGCGGGGGTCGCCGGCCCAATCGAAGGGCTGCCGATCCCACTCGGGATACCGGGTGCCGAGACTGCACGCGCCAAGCGCGACAGCGACGTATGCTGTTGGAACGATACGGGTGCGTCTTACCGCTCCCGCCCCCATCTTTGAGCAGCTCGCTCGGCGAACCAGCAATGGCGTAGCAGTCGACAGCTCTCGCGCCACGGCCCAGATGGGCACACCGAGCAGCACCTCGAGCGGGCCTGCGTAGCGCAAGATGCTGAAGGTGATGAGCCACAGGGCATAACCGACGAGGACAAAGGCCATCACCGCCCACGCAGCACGTCGGGCGGCTGCACGCTCGGACGATATCTCCTCCTGATCTACGCGGTTCTGCAATGTATTGTGCGGTCGCATGAGGCGTCGCCATACGTCGGCTCCAACAACTATCACCGTCGCCAGGAGGCCGACTGCGAAGCGAGGGTCTGCCACCGGCCATTCGGTCACCCGTCCCACCGAGTAGCGCGCCCAAAGCAGGGGATAGATCAGCGCCTGCCAAAGATCAGCAGGAAGGAAGCGCGTGTCACGCAAGGTCTCCGGCAGGAACCAGGGCGAGTGGAACACCTCGTTGAGAAAAGGTCCGAAGGGGTTTCCAAAACGCTCGAACAGAAACCAAGCCCAGGGTCCGTAAACGGCTGCGAAGCCCGCGATCCCACCAGCCGCCAGCAGAGCCAGGCGGCGCAGCCATTGAACGGCACCAGGCGGCCCAGCGAACAAGGCGGCAAGCGCCAGAGCTGGTGGGAAAATCACCGCCGTTAGTTTCAGTCCAACTGCGGCTCCTGCCAGCGTGCCGGCTAGCAGCCCTAAGACGGTGGCTCGCCTGGGATGGCCGCGATCTTCCGCTCGGGGTGCGAGCAGCAACGCGAGCAAGGCGCCCACCACGAGGCAACCGACCTGGATGTCATTGAAGGTAGTGCCTGCTTCCGGGAGAGTGGCCGCGCCGCTCAGCCCGAAGGCTGCGACCAGCATGCTGCATCCGCTCAGTCGTCCTGGAGCGCCATGGCAGACGAGGTTGGTGATGGCGAGAACCAGGAAGGCGAGTAAGCCGAGATAGCCTGCCTGCAGTACGGAAATCAGCCGCGGCCAGTGGTTCAGCGAGCTCTGCGTCAGGAGATAGAAGGGCAGATCGAGCCCCGGGTGCAGGAAGGAGTGCCCGCCTGCTGGCGCGAGATCAACGTCCCAGCGTCCCTGAAGCAGGGCATAGGCATTGTAGTAGTGGTAGTTGCGCAGGTCCCAGTTCGCGTCACGGCCAAGGGTAAGGGCTGCTATCGCCGCCAAAGCCCAGCAGGCCAGGAACACTCCCCAGCCCATTCGAACACCGTCGCGGGCCCGCCAGCGTTGCATTTCTCCCTCCCCAGACGACTACGAACCCTTTTGGGATCGCAGCGTGCTGGAGTGCGTGGGGCCGGTCCATATCTGTTACGACATCGGCACTAATCCTCCTGACAGGCGTGAGCGGCGGGCTGCCGGAAATTTGGAAGTGCACCTGGACGATGTTGCGGGCCCGCATCACACCAGGAGCGGGTGGGCCAGGAACTCGTTGATGTCGGCCTCCTCGGCCTCGCCGCTGGTGGCACGTCCGAGCGCCATGATCAGCGCCACCGCGGCATCGATCTTCTGCTCGGGCCGGGCCTTGCGCGGGTAGACGTTGCCGCGGGCGTCATAGTGCCCGACCACGTTGCCGATGCACCATTCCAGCACGGGGCTGCCGTCGTGCCGCACGCGACCGGCCAGCATGGCCGCGCCCAGCTCCTTGGTGGGCTCGGACAGGTTGGCGGTGCGCATGTGGAACTCCACTACGGGCAGACCGTCGGCGGCCAGGGCCTGGCGCATCTGCCGCGCCTGCCAGGGGTCGAAGGCAATGCTGCGGACCCGAAACCGCTCGGCCAGGCTGCGCAGGTCCTCCTCCACCGTCCGCATGTCCGTCTCGTTGCCCGGCGTCACGGTGAGCCAGCCCTCGGCCGCCCAGCCGGGGTAGGACGGGTTCCTGGCTTCCAAGACGGCTGCCTCGTTCAGGTAGCAGCGGCTCACCACGTCGTAGTGCGGCTTGCCGTCCGGACCCCGCGAGGGGAATACCAGGGCCAGGGCGGTCAGGTCGGTGGTGGCCGCCAGATCCACCGCGACGTGGCAATCGCGCCCTTCCAGCTGCTCCAGGGTCAGGGCGGGATTGGCACAGTGCCGCCAAGCCCGGGTGCTGAACAGCGCCTCGTCGGCACCCACCCAGACGTTGAGGTGCCGGGTCTTGGCCGCAGCCTCCTGGGCGGGGTTGTTGCGGGCCTGGCGCATGATGGCGCGGATGGCATGGGGCTGCACCGCCTGACCCCAGGAAGGGTTGGCCTTGATCCAGGAGGCCTCGTCCCAGGAGTCGTCGCTCTCGTCCCCCGTGTAGATGAGCGCGAACAGCCGCTCGTCCTGCTGCGTGCCGCCCAGCACCCGGACGGCGTAGTCCCACATCTGCCGGCCGATGCCGCTGTTGTTGCCGGTGGCGGTGCTGATGGACAGTAGCAGGGGGTGGCGGCGCTTGCCCATGGCGGTGAGCAGCACGTCGTACACCAGGGCGGTACGGTGGCTGGCCAGCTCGTCGCACACCGCCACCGTGACGTTGAGGCCGTCGAGCGACTTGGCATCCGAAGAGACGGGTACGAACTTGCTGGCCGAGCGCTCCTGGAAGATGGCGTTGGCCCGCTCGGCCACGCCGAAGGCGGCGCGGAAGTCGGGGCTGCGGCGGACCATTTGCTGGGCGGCGTCGAAGAGGATGCGCGCCTGGTCGCGGGTCACCGCGGCGGCATAGCCCTCCGCCCCGCCCTCGCCCTCGATAAAGGTCAGGTACAGCGCGATCGGGGCGGCAAAGGTGGTCTTGCCGTTGCCGCGGGGGACGAAGACCACGGCCTGGCGGAAGCGCCGGGTGGTGGTGCCGCGCTCGACGAAGCCGAAGAGGTTGGCGAACACGAAGCGCTGCCAAGGCATCAGGCGCAGCGGCCGACCGGCCTCCGGGCCCTTGATGTTGGGCAACTGCTCGGCGAACAGCATGGCGGCCTCGGCCAGGTCGGCGCGAAAGGCCCAGGGACCCTCGTCACGCTTGGCAGCTTGGAACTCGTCCAGGAACCGCTGGCAGGCCTGCCGGACATAGGTGCAGGCGGGGATACGGCCCGTCACCACGTCCCGAGCATAGGCGGTGGCGACGGCTACCCCGAGGGCCGGGCTAACCGGCGTCTTTGTGGCCATGGATCAGCTGCAGCCGCGTCCACGGTGTCTCGCGCTCGGCGGCCTCGTCGCGCGGCGTTGCCGCCCCACCGAGGCGCGGACGGGACGCGGGGCTGAAGCCGAGCTCACCAGCGGCGCGCAGCATGGTCTCAGCGGCTTGGCGGATCAGCCGCAGGTAGGGAGAGGCGGTGGGCTGGCCATCGCGGCCCTTGGTCAGCAGCGGCAGGGTGGAGCCGGCGTCGAGCTTGGCCTGCTGGATCATCGCCATCCGGTGGCGGTCCTCGGCCTCGACCCACACCGCGAGCAGGCCGCGATCGATGGGCTTGAGCAGGCCGGCCGGTGCATGCGCCATGGCATAGGCCCAGCTTTCCCGCTGACCCGGGGTCATCCACTCCGGTGCCTCCGCCGGGAGCGCGCCCTCCGGCACGGGCTCGCCGGTCCGATCGCGGCCGTGCTGGGTCGGGTTGAAGGAGCCGCGCAGGCGGTGCAGGGCGGTGGGGGTGGGCTTGGGGCCAGGGCGGGGCATCAGGCTGGCGCCAGAGCCGCGGCGGCGCGGGTGACGGCCACACGGTGGCGAAGCTCTGCCCGCTGCCTTCCAGCACCGCCTCCTGGCCAGTGAAGGCCTGCCAGCGCAGCACCGCCACGTCGACGTAGGCCGGCGAGAGCTCGACCGCGTGGCAGGCGCGCCCGCTCATCTCGGCGGCGATCAGGGTCGTGCCGGAGCCGGAAAACGGCTCGTAGGCCGCCTGCCCAGGCGAGGAGTTGTTCTCGATCGGCCGGCGCATGCACTCCACCGGCTTCTGGGTGCCGTGCACGGTGTCGGCATCCTGGTCGCGCGACGGGATCTGCCACAGGGTGGTCTGCTTGCGATCGCCAGCCCAGTGACCGGTGCCCTGGTCGCGCACGGCGTACCAACAGGGCTCGTGCTGCCAGTGGTAGTGCCCACGGCCCAGCACGAGGCGCTCCTTGGCCCAGATGATCTGGGCGCGGATGCCAAAGCCAGCGGCCGCCAAGCTCTCGGCCACCGTGCCGGCGTGCAGGGCGCCATGCCAGACATAGGCCACGTCACCCGGGAACAGCGCCCAAGCCTCGCGCCAGTCGGCACGGTGGTCGTTCAGCACCTTGCCGGTGCGGGCGGTCTTGCTGCCCGCCAGCGCCTCGTTGCGCCAAGCTGGGTCGTACTCCACCCCGTAGGGCGGATCCGTGACCATCAAGTGCGGGCGCACGCCACCCAGGGCGGCCTGTACCACGGCAGGGTCGGTGCTGTCGCCGCAGACCAGGCGATGGCGGCCCAGGATCCACACGTCGCCCAGGCGGCTGACCGGGACCTCGGGTGGGGCAGGGACCTCGTCCGGGTCGGTTAGCCCCGGCGAGGGCTGCGCCGTCAGCGCCTGCAGCTCCTCTGCGCTGAAGCCCGTCAGCGACAGGTCGGCGCCGAGCCCGGCGAGGTCGGCCAGTTCGGCACGCAGCAGTGCCTCGTCCCAGCCGCCGTTCAGGGTGAGCTTGTTGTCGGCCAGCAGGTACGCGCGGCACTGCGCCTCGGACCAGCCGCGCGCCACCATGACCGGCACCGCCGCGAGCCCCAAGCGCTGCGCGGCCAGCACGCGTCCGTGGCCGGCGATCAGGGTGCCGTCCTCGTCCACGAGCACCGGCACTGTCCAGCCCCACTCACGGATGGAAGCGGCGATCTGTGCGACCTGCGTTTCGGAGTGGGTGCGGGCGTTGCGCGCGGCGGGCGTGAGGCGCGACAGCGGCCAGCGCTCGACATGATCGGCGGGCCAGACGGTGTCCTGCATGCGCGAAGCTCCCCCGCTGAGCGGCCCCACGAAAAACGGGCTAATTCGCAACCACGAAATGGAGTGCGCCCCTCCTGGTGGACGGCTTGGGCGAAATGGATTGACCTCTCTGGCTGGGCTTCCGGAGGATGGAAGTCATGGCACGGCACCGTTCCCACAGTGTCGCATTCAAGCGGCAGGTG